>JBJTGC010000083.1:0-22582 GCA_046093725.1 Actinomycetota bacterium | reverse complement strand
GACTTGGTGTACTCATAGGCAGACTGCTCGATCTCGTCCATCTGATAGCCAGCTTCGATGGCCTCGACTGCCCCACCCATTTCGTCGATTCGCTCGATGTACTGCCACGCGAGGCGCTCGACTTCGTCGGTCAACGACTCGATGAAGTACGAACCTGCGAGCGGATCAGGGGTGTCGGCGACACCACTTTCATAGCCGATGACTTGCTGGGTTCGAAGAGCGATACGGGCCGCCTCTTCGGTGGGTAGTCCGAGAGCTTCGTCGTAGCCGTTCGTGTGAAGGCTTTGAGTGCCGCCGAGAACTGCTGCGAGGGATTGCACAGCCACGCGAACCACATTGTTCAGTGGTTGCTGTGCCGTGAGGGTGCTTCCGCCTGTTTGTGTGTGGAACCTCAACAATTTGCTGGCTTCCTTCTTGGCACCGAAACGCTCGGTCATGATGCGGTACCACATGCGGCGACTTGCTCGAAACTTCGCTACTTCTTCAAAGAAGTTGTTGTGCCCGTTCCAGAAGAAAGACAACCGTGGAGCAAAGTCGTCGACATCGAGACCAGCGTCAATGGCTGCTTGCACATATGCAATCGCATTCGCAAGCGTGAAAGCGATTTCCTGCACCGCCGTCGAACCCGCTTCACGAATGTGATAACCGGAAATCGAAATCGTGTTCCACTTCGGAACATGCTGAGAGCAGTAAGCGAAAATATCGGTGATGACTCGCATGGACGGCCGAGGTGGGTACACATACGTGCCGCGCGCGATGTATTCCTTCAACAAGTCGTTCTGAATTGTGCCGCTGATGGCAGAAGCGGGAACACCCTGCTCTTCTGCGACCAATTCATACATGAGCAACAGAATTGCTGCTGTCGAGTTGATGGTCATCGATGTCGAGACTTTGTCGAGCGGCAAGTCCGCAAGTAACAACCTCATGTCGGCGAGTGAATCGATTGCCACGCCGACCTTTCCAACTTCACCTTCGGCCCGCGGGTGGTCGCTGTCATAACCCATTTGTGTGGGCAAGTCGAAGGCGCACGACAAACCGGTCTGGCCGGCCTGCAATAAGAACTTGAATCGTTCGTTGGTGGCTTCAGCAGTTCCGAAACCTGCGTATTGGCGCATGGTCCACAATTTCCCGCGATACATCGTGGGGTACACGCCGCGCGTGTACGGCGCCTTTCCTGGGGTGCCCAACTTCTGCGCCGGATCCCAACCCGTCAGTGCATCAGCCGTGTACAACTCGGCGATGGGGATACCCGAATCTGTTCGCTTCTCGTCAGCCATGGGGCAAGGCTAAGGGAGAGACGTACTTGTTCCCCAATGGAGGCATCACCGTGCGGCGATGACCGAAATCTCCATCTTCCATGCCGACTGAGCGAGGGCTGGAACTGTCACCAATGTGCTTGCGGCACGAACGTCGCCCAAAGCGCTGTCTCTTTCTGCCATCACAAGGGCGAGTCGTTCACTCAGGTCGTCCGCGTTCACCACATATGTGGTGACACTCACAATGTCAGCGAGGGACAACGTCGCCTCCGCCAGGATTGCGGAGATGTTCTGCCACACGAGTCGTGCTTGATCCTCGATGCGCTCAGGAACAGTGCCGTCACGCCGCACCGGCACCACTCCAGAGGTGAACACCACATCATTTGCCTCGGCGATATGCACACCGTGGGCGTACTTTGCTGCAGGAGGCGCCATCGTTGCTGGCGACAATTCCGTTCGTGTCACAGCTTGATCATCAGACGAGGCCACACAGCAACACTAGGTCTGGACACCCACTAGCGTGGTTCTCATGACGATCGCACCAGATGCCCCGACCCGCTCTATCGACGGTGTCGAACTCACCAAGAAAGAAGTGGAGTGGGCTTTCCCTCCCGTCTTCGACAATGTTGAAGACGAGCGTCGGCACCGGAAAGAAAAACTTGCTGGCGCACTTCGCATTTTCGGTCGACTGGGGTTTGCCGAGGGCGTCGCCGGGCATATCACTGTTCGCGACCCAGAATTCCCCGACTTGTTCTGGGTAAATCCGCTTGGCTTGTCATTCCGTCACATGACTGTGAGCGACCTCATCCTCGTCAACCATCATGGCGACATCGTCTACGGCCGCCGTCCTGTCAACCGGGCAGCGTTCGTCATTCACTCCGCCATTCACGAAGCCCGACCTGACGTCATTGCTGCAGCTCACTCGCACTCAGTTCATGGCAAGGCGTGGTCATCTCTCGGTCGCCCGCTTGACCCCATCACCCAAGATGCGTGTTATTTCTACGAAGACCATGTCGTCATCAGCGAGCAAGGTGGCGCCGTTGTGTTCGATGTCGATGCGGGCAAGGAACTGGCATCAAAGTTCGTCGGAGTGCGTGCAGCTATTCACCAAAACCACGGCATCTTCACCACCGGTCAGACCGTCGACGAGGCAGCCTTCCTCTTCATCTCAATGGAACGCACGTGCCAAGCGCAGATACTGGCTGAATCAGTGGGTACGCCGAAGTTGATTCCGCACGAGTTCGCTAAGTACACCCGCGAAAATGCGGGTAACTCGATCGTCTCTTGGCTGCACTTCCAGCCACTTTGGCAAGAGATCTGCCGCACCGACCCCGACTTGTTCGACTGACATTGGCCACCGACACGCGGGCGGCCCGGTTCATCGAATCGGCGCCTGCCGAAATCTTCTTCCTGCTGTCTGCCGCTGCGCAGTACACGGGCGCCGTCGTTGCCGTTCGGCTCTTCGACGACGCCTCGCCGCCAACCATCGCATTGTTTCGGGTGGTATCTGCCGCCGGACTACTAATGCTGTTTTCCGTGCGAAGCAACCATGCACCATGGACCAAACACGACGTTTACGCAGCTGCAAGTTTCGGAATCGCCACTGCACTCATGAACCTGACGTTCTATTTGGCCATTGACCGACTGCCACTTGGCAAGAGTGTCACGATCGAATTCATCGGACCGATCGCAGTTGCTGCATTACGAACGAAGACCGCTCGCAATTCTGCAGCACTCGTACTGGCTGCAGGTGGCGTTGTTGTTCTCGGCGGCGTGGAGTTGGCCGACGAACCCCTAGGCCTGTTCTTTCTTCTCATTGCCTCAGCAATGTGGGCTGGATACATCGTTCTCGGGTCGCGCGTCGCACAGACAGATCGTGGAGTGAACGGACTCGGCGTCGGCCTGGTGTTCGGCGCACTCGTGATCACACCGTTCGGAGTGGGTGATGCAGGCACTGTCCTCACCACCCCGTGGTTGCTTGCAGCGTGTGTGCTCGTTGGTGCTTCGTCTAGTGCAATTGGTTACGGCATCGATCAGGCAGTGATGCGACGAATTCCGATACGTCGATTTTCCGTGATGTTGTCACTTCTTCCCGTGACTGCAGCCGTGTTCGGATTCTTGTTCCTCGACCAGACTCCGACCCGAACTGACTTGCTTGGAATGGTGTTGGTGCTTGTGGGTGTAGCCATTCAGGAACGCGACGTCATCGATCGCCGCCCTGAGGTGGCTGAAACCCCCTAGCGTTGTCGAGGTGAGGCGACCCCCCCGCTCTGCAGGCACACGTCGCATGGTGCGACACATCGCAATGTTCGTGGTCGTTGCCATCTCAACCACCACATCAGTTGCTCCCGATGCCACGCGAGCAGCGACTCTTCCACCATTGGCCGTCATCATTCGTGGCCACGGTTTCGGTCACGGCCGCGGCATGAGCCAGTACGGCGCCTACGCCTGGGCGAGCATCTACAACAAGACTTGGCAGGAGATACTCGACTTCTATTACGGCGGCACGGGCAACACGACCTCGACAATCACCGAAGCTGACAAGTCGCTCTTGCCTTCCAACTTGATGACCGTTCGCCTGCAGGCACTCGACAACAGCCAGACCGCAGTTCAGTCAGACAACTCGACCGCGCAGTGGGAAGCCGACCCGGCTGCGAAAAGTTATGCGTCGCTCTTGGCTCGCGAAGTGGGAGACAACATCTACGACATCTGGGGCTCTGCAACTGCTACGTGCCCATCGCCTAGCGGTGAGCCGAGCGGGTTCACCCTCATCGGTAATGACATCGCCGGCCCCATCACCTTTCGAGCAGCGAATTCGACACCATCCACAGCGGTCTCACCTACCGATTTGCTCGGAGTGTGCGAACCGCCGTCAACCTCATACCCGAAGGGTCGAGTGCGCTACTACCGCGGCGTCATTCGCGCGATGAACGATGCAGCGAAGTCAAATCGCACAGTCAATGCAGTCGACATTGACAGCTATGTGCGCGGTGTCGTACCTCGCGAGATGGCAGCCAGTTGGGGCGACACCTCCAATCGAGCGGGCATGAATGCTCTGCGAGCACAAGCCGTCGCAGCACGAAGCTACGGATTGTCAGAGAGTCGCTACAGCTACGCAAAGACTTGTGACTCGATGAGTTGCCAGGTGTATGGCGGTGCAGCATTACGAGACATTGGCGGCACCACGAAAGTCATCGAAGAGAACAATACAAACCTTGCAGTTGCCGAGACTGCCGGAGTCATTCTGCGCACCGCACAAGGTGCCGTGCTACGAAGCGAGTACACGTCGTCGAATGGTGGACGTACCGCCGGAAGCCCTGTTCCTGCGCGCATTGACGACGGCGACATCGCTGCCAACGCGACGCTGAAGGACTGGAGTCGCTCGCTATCGGCAGCGAAGTTGCAGGCGAAATACCCAGCAATCGGAATTTTCACTGCGATTGCCACAGACCACGACGGCGCAGGTGGTGATTTCGGAGGGTACGCAACAAAGGTCACCATCACCGGCACTGCCGGAGTTGTCACGCGTACCGCTGGTGAATTCGACAGTGACTGGGACTTGAATTCGCCGTGGTTCGACACGACAGCGGTATACGGTACAGAACCAACCGACCCCATCGTCGGATCCATCTTGTTTGTCAGCGACTCAACTGGCCTGAGCATTGCCACCGAATTCGCCGACCTCATCACCATCGCGTACCCGAATGTGAACTTCCAAGCATGCACAGGCCGTGGCATCATCGGCACAACTTGTACTGACGGCATCACAGTTGTCAACGCATCGGAGACACCAGCGATTGCCCTCATCGCACTCGGATACAACGATGACCCAGCCACGTACGACACCGAAGTTCAACAGCTGTTGTCTGCACTTGTCGCAAAGGGCGTACCTCGCATCGTGTTCGTCAACATGTCCACGCGATCCACCAACAGGTCATATCAACGAAGTAACGACGTTCTAACCGCCGTTGCTGCAGCAAACTCAAATGTCACAGTTCTCGACTGGAATGCAGCAAGTGCCGATGCAAGCAAAACCCGCTGGTTTGATTCGTCGAAAGTCCACCTCACGACAACTGGCAGAACCGAATACGCCTGGTGGTTGCGAACCCAACTCGACTCATTACGTCAACAAGGGTTACTGCCTACCACTGCAGCACCCGCAGCTCTGCTTCCGGGATTGCCACTTGCCAAGGGTCATGCCGGAACAATGGTGAAGTCTCTGCAGCGCACTCTCAATGCTTCACTTGGCCTCAAGAAGAAGAAAGCACTTCGTATTGATGGCGTGTACGGAGCGGCGACTATCCGCGCAGTCAGAGCGCTACAGACAGGTCGTTCGTGGACTGTGACAGGCCAAGTTGATCGGGCAACGTGGGAGTTGCTCGGACTGGCAACCGACCCGAAGACCACGACGTTGTCAACGGGGACTGTTCATCCCTCTGTGCGCACCATCCACCAGGCTTTGGCAAAAGTGTTGAAACGGAAGGTCGCATCAACCAATTCGTACACCAAGGCAACTGCCACCCTCGTGCGTACCTTTCAACAGCGCGCCCAGTTGCCAGCCACCGGAGTGGTTGATGGCACGACGTGGGCAGTGCTCACCGCCACCGCTGCTCGTACCTAAGCGCCAAAGCGCTCCCGCTTTGTCTATGGCGTCGCGCCAAAGCGCTCCCACTACACCCCTGGCGTCGAGCCAAAGCGCTCCCGCCATGCCCCGTCGCTGACGAGTTGGGGGTACATCGCGCGGTAGTCCTTCTTCAAACGTCGGTATGTACGCATCAGCATCCATGCTGAGCGGAACACACGCTTTTGTAACTGTTTGAATCGCTCGCGGTCACGACTGCAGATGTAGCCCTCGGGCAGACGCGGGTGTCGATACAAAATGTCATCGTGGCGAATAGCGAGACCCACGGCTCGGACATCAATTTGAGCCACTCCCATGCGTCGCGCGCGGAAGAACGACGGGATGAGGCTTCCCCCAAGGGTCGGTGCAGCCAGCAAAAACCCAGCTAGGCGAATGATCTTCGGACGAGGAGGTGAAAAGCCAAGAGCAAGTTGGTCGTCGGTCAATGGAACTGCCTTCTCTTCAGCCACGCGACGGAGATCGTCATGCAATGAAGCATGATCGATTTTCATCCATTCGTTCGGGCCTGCCAAGAATTGCTCCATGCCGCGCACCATGTATTCGCAACTTGCATAACGATGTGAGTACAAATTGCGGAATCCGAACCCGAGGTATCGCCACGCAAGATGCCACCACTTGTGTTCGTCAAACACCAGCGTGTCGATGAGTGCAAAATTACGAACCTCGTAGTACAACGACGACGGATTGTTCTTCAACGCAAAATCTGCGTGCCACACCACTACACCCGGAAGTGTCACGGTGTGTTTTCCGGTGTGCATCAGGCCATAGGCCACGTCATCACCGCGAACGAACACCGGCAACGGATTTTCTTTTGCTAGATGCACGGGAAACACCGTGAACCACCATGCCGTGTAATCGAACGGGATCTCGGCCACATCAGGGATGACCTCAGCGCGGTCGCGCATGTCGTCGAGACGACCCACCGCACGCAACGGATACACCGAGCGAAACTCATAGTTCGCTCCGGCTTCGAACTGCATCCACGGCTGTTCTTCGCTCATCATCGCCCCGTGCACACACAAGTCGGCCGAACGGGCATACGACAACAACGAAACAGTACGAACTACCGACTCTGGCTCGAGGAGAATGTCATCGTCCATGACCACGATGTGGCTTGCCCAGCCACCGTCGCGAAGCGTCATGATTCCGCGTGCAAACCCACCTGCACCACCAAGATTCGGGTTTGGAATGACCGTCACTGGCGCATCCGAAGCCAACTCTGGCTTGAGATTCTGTGCGTTGTCGACGACCACCACTTTCAAGCGACCGCTCAACTCGGCGACGTTTCGTTCCAACTCAACAAGACGACTGATGGTCTTCAGCACGTACTCCTGTCGATTGAACGTTGTGATTGCTACTCCGAGAGTGACATTGCGCGTGGGGGCCATGGTCGTGATCCACTCTCCCCCGCGTACAAGAACTCGACCATCGATTGCTGTGACGGTGACAAACAACGTGCCAACCGACGACGTCTCAAGATTCGGAAGCGACACGACTGCCGTGCCACCGTCGACCTCGACTGAATCGATGATGTCTTCTCGCTCACCAGAGATGGCGACCAGATTGATGCGCGCTCGCCCTTCGACATGAACGCGAGCCGACACATTTGAAAGCGTGGTCAAACGACGCCAGCGCCCTGCGGGAAACAACCCAAATGCCGTGTCGAAAGTTGCGCGCTGACCTGCAGAGAGTGAAAGGGCTTCCCCGTCACGAGTGATCGACTCTGACCGGACGTACAGCAGCGGCTCTGGAAAATCGGCTGCGGGAACTCTGATGTGGGCGAGAACGTTGACGGTCACAGAGCTCACCCGAGAGGGTCCACGACGAATGCCGGCATCGCATCGCCGCTCTTCACAGAGGCGAGATAGGTGCTGGCCACATCGAGGGCTTCCTTGATGGTCACATCCATATCAAGGTAACGATAGGTGCCGAGGCGTCCGAGGAAGGTGACACCATCAAGAGCGCGCGCAGCTTCGACATACCGCAGCAGTTGCTCCTTTTCCTTCACCAAGCGAATCGGGTAATACGGAATATCGCCCTGTTCACACAAACGACTGAACTCGTGAAATATCACTGATCCTTCGTGTTGCTCCCATGGTGCGAAATGCTTGTGCTCAGTGATACGCGTGAAGGGCACATCGACATCGCAATAGTTCATGACAGGGCAGCCTTGAAAGTCGCCCTTCACTGTGCTCTGTTCGAAATCAAGTGTGCGGTATCCGAGTGCTCCGTGAGCTCCACCGAACCACTCATCGATTGGTCCTGACCAGAAGACGTGGTCGGCACCTTGCAATTCAGTCGGGTTCTTGACGGTTGACAACGACACCGTGATCAATGGGTGATCGAGAATTGCTTCGACAATTGCCGTGTATCCATGTGCCGGAATGGCCTGATACGGATGATTGAAATAGGAATCTTCATAGTTGAAACGCACTGGAAGTCGCGCCAAGATCGATGCGGGAAGTTCCGTCGGCGACACGCCCCACTGCTTCTGTGTGTATCCCATGAAGAACGCTTCGTACAACTCTCGACCCACGAATTTCAGCGCCTGATCTTCGAAGCTCACGGGCACATCAATTGTGCGGTCTGCTCGCTCGGTGATGAATGCTTCTGCTTCCTTCGGAGACAGCGTGGTGCCGAAGAACTGGTTGATTGTCAACAAGTTCACAGGTAGCGAGTAAACGCGACCTGCGCTTGTCGCCTTCACGCGGTGGTTGTAGGGCTTCATCTCGCCGAAACGAGTGATGTACTGCCACACGTGATCCCATTGCGTGTGGAAGATGTGGGGACCGTAGGCATGCACCATCACGCCATTTGGATGACGCTCGGTGTGGGCGTTTCCGGCCACATGAGAGCGACCATCGAACACCGTTGAGGAGATTCCGGCTTCAGCCAGTTGCCGCGCGACGACCGCGCCGGAAAAACCGGCCCCGACAATGACGACGGAGCCGCTCATTTGACCGCTCCCCGCACTGTCTGCACGGGGACAACACTAGGTGGCGGACCGCTAGTGGCTCAGCCAAGGTGCGCAGAGACCGTCGAGGTCGCGCACTTCAATGCGGTCCCTGTTGTCCCATGTGACCTGGTTCTCAGGGTCTGGACGCAACTTGAACACGCGGAACGACATGTCCGTGGTGTCGATCGACAAGATCCGGCCGATCAATGAATCGCCCAGGTCGAGAAGAATTTTCAGTGTTTCTAGCGCCTGGATCGAACCGACGATTCCGGGCAGCACACCGAGCACACCGGCTTCGGCGCAACTTGGTGCAAGCTCTGCTGGTGGCGGGGTTGGCACCATGTCGCGATACGTCGGCCCACGTAGCGGATGGAACACGCTCACCATTCCTTCGAATCGGAAGATTGATCCGTGCACGACCGGAATACCAAGCTTCACGCTTGCGTCGTTCAACAAATAACGGCTGGGGAAGTTGTCCGCTCCGTCGACAATGACGTCATAACCGCTCATGATGTCGAGAATGTTCTCTGCAGCAAGCCGTGTGTCGTAGGTGACGACATTGACGTCGGGGTTCAACCCGACCAGTGTCTTCTTAGCTGAGTCGACCTTGCGCTCGCCAACGCGATCAAGGTTGTGAAGAATTTGACGTTGCAGGTTTGACGCATCGACTTCATCCATGTCCACAATGCCAATTGTTCCGACGCCGGCAGCTGCGAGATACAGCGCCGCTGGCGAACCAAGTCCACCAGCGCCCAGCATGAGCACCTTGCTCTCGAGCAACTTTGCCTGCCCTTCAACGCCGACTTCGGGCAACAGCAAATGGCGTTGATATCGATTGCGTTGGTCAGCTGTCAATGTGACTGGTTGGCGCCAGGGGCGGCCTTCGTCTTTCCATTTTCCAAACCCACCGGCCATCGACAAAACGTTGGTGTAACCGAGTGCTTGCAATGTGTCAGCGGCAAATGCACTGCGCACTCCACCCGCGCAATACACAACAACGGGCTGATTCTTGTCGGATAACTTTGCCTCGACTTGCGCCTCTAGGTGCCCGCGTGGAATGTGCAGAGCACCAGGAATCGCCCCTTGGTCGTACTCGTCCGGTTCGCGCACATCGAGCAAACTCACTCCGCCGGCGGACAACTTGTCGGCAGCAGCGTTGGTGTCGATTTCTGTGATGCGTGACTTTGCTGCAGCAAGAAGGTCTCGAAAACTGGCCATACGAAAACCCTACCGGTTTGGTCAGATTTCGTCTCCTCCAGAAAGATCTGCCTCGCGCAACAGTGACCACAGCGCAGTTGCAATATCTCCGACATGAGTTGCCTGGGCATAGTGGTCCATGGCCGTCTCCTGGCCGTTGATGATGCCCACCAACGCCCCCGCAGCGCGAGCACGAGGCACCACCTGATTTGCGGGACTCACCGACAACGTTGACCCAATGGCGAGCATCACATCGGCCTGCTCGCTCGCACGCATTGCAGCATCGATGACCTCTGGCACAAGTGCCTGACCAAAGCTAATGGTGTCGCTTTTCAAGATTCCACCGCACAAGTCACACGGTGGATCGATTTCACCTGCACGAACTCGTTCGAGCACTCGCAACATGTCGCGTTTATCGCCACACCCCCAACACACTGACTTGCGAATTGTTCCGTGCACCTCTATCACCTTGTCAGTTGGCACCCCCGACTGCTGATGCAATCCATCGATGTTCTGCGTCACCACAGCGTGCAACTTTCCGGCTTCGTGAAGGCGAACAATGGCCTGATGACCTCGATTCGGAATCGCTGTCCACGCAGGTGAATTGATGCGACTTTGCCAAGCAAGTTGACGCACCTCAGGGTCAGAAATGTAGAACGAAATGTCCGACATCTTCTCGGCCTTCGGATTCTTTGTCCACACGCCTTGTGGCCCTCGGTAGTCAGGGATACCAGAGTCAGTTGAGATACCAGCGCCAGTCACGACCACCACACGATCGGCTGCCGCCACCCACGACGCCATCATCGATATCGAATCGTTCATTGCCGACAGTCTTGCGCAGCGGAACACATGACATCCATGCAGACACAGCAGCAGACAATGAGTGGGCGTGCCACAGCGCGCACGTGCGAGTTTCTACTCCCCTCTACTGGTCTCATCACCGTCGCACCGTGGCGACAGGCCAGCATTACCCGGTCATGCCCACTTGCTGAGTGCCGGTATCTCGAGCAGTTTTGGCTCGGCATTCTTGGGCCGACGGCCACATGGCTCGCGCGCCACTTGTCCCGCTTGGTCATGGCTCAATCTGAAGTCAACACATCACACGTTGGCATCACAGTCGACATCTCAGAGCTTGGCGCTCGTCTCGGTGTGTCTACCCAGCCACTTCACGATTCAGTGTTGTCGCGCGCCATCAACCGACTCATCATGTTCAACTTTGCGGCGCCGTCAGGCAGCGACGAGTCAGTTCTCGAGATGCGCACCACTGCACCACGGGTCTCCGATCGTTTGGTTGCCCGCATGCACCCATCCTTGCGAGATGCGCACTGGCAGTGGGTGTCGCAGTCAGTTACTGGCGAGCCTGAATGCTGCGTCCCACAGCGTCATTGACAGCCTGCTCAGCTTCCCTGTCTGATGGAATCACGTCGATGTCGACCCGTTCGATGTACCCCGGGAAGTGGAACTCGTTCGAGTAACGCTCGCTCACAGGTGAACCATCGTCGTAACCGACACTTGCACCAACACTCGACATCATGCGCATGAACTTTGGAAGGTGCATAGCTCCAACAACCTGCTCATTAATCAGCAATTCGACGTCAGCATCTTTCTTTGCACGCCGGAATTTCACCCCGACCACGGATGTTCCTGAGGGCACTGGCGAGTCCGACTCTGCGATGAAGTGCTCCCCGAAGTAGTTGTAATCGAACACCAATTTGTCATTCTGAATGAACACGCTGAGCCCAGAGTTCTCAGTTCCGGTTGCGTACAACACACCGTTGTCGCTTGAATCTCGCGTGATGTGTGCTCGCAAATCCCACGACCGGCCTCCGATTGACGCGCTTGCAGCGGTGGGAATACGTGTGATCGGCGGAAAGTAGCTGTAACGGCGATCAGGTCGGTGTGCACCGTGCGGGCCAAGGCGCGCACCAAACAACGTCACACCACGATCATCGAGTGGCAACACGTTGTACTTCTCGGCTTCGACCCACCACAACGCAACCATCTCAGCAACCTTGTCGGGCATGGCCTCTGCCAAGTTGTCACACTCTGAGCGGTCGTTTCGAAGGTCGTACAACTCCCATTCGTCATCGTCGTATGCCACTCCGGGCTGATGACGCGTCACCGCTTTCCACCCGTCTGAGTAAATGGCACGGTGGCCCATGTTTTCGAAGTACTGGACAGTCTTGCGACTTTCTATCGACTCATCATTGAAGCTGTACGCAAGCGATGTTCCGGACACGGGCATTTGGGCGTAACCCTTGTGCACATCTGGCGGTGTCACACCGACAACGTCGTAGATGGTCGGCACAATGTCATTCACCACGTGGAACTGATGGCGCAAGCTTCCTGCGTCGCTGATGCCTCGTGGCCAGTGCACCACCAGTGGCACATGCACGCCACCTTCATGAGTGTTCTGCTTGTACCACTTGAACGGAGTGTTGCCTGCCTGTGCCCAACCCCACGGATAGTTGGCATGGCTATGCGGGCCGCCGATGTCATCGATGCGCAACACAGCTTCATCGGGTGACTCAATGATCATGTTGAAGAACTTCATCTCATGCATGACTCCGAATGGCCCGCCTTCTTGACTTGCGCCGTTGTCGGACTGCACGAAAATGAGCGTGTTGTCGAGTTCGCCCAATCGTTCGAGCTCTGCAACCAATCGCCCAATCTGCGCATCGGTGTGCTCGAGAAAGGCTGCAAAAGCTTCTTGAAGTCGCAGCGCCAGGCGCCGTTGATTGTCTGGAAGTGAGTCCCATGGTTCAACACCAGGGTTTCGCGGTGCAAGCTTCGTGGAGGAAGGAATGATGCCCATCTCATGCTGACGCTTGAACCATTCATTACGCGCTGCATCCCATCCTGCGTCGTAGCGCCCGCGATGCTTGTCGAGGTATGACTTCGGTGCCTGGTGCGGCGCATGCGTGGCACCAAATGCCAAGTATGCGAAGAACGGCTTGTCTGGCCGTATCGATTTCAAGTCACGAATAAAGTGCAGGCCCTTGTCGACGAGATCCTCGCTGAGGTGATAGCCCTCCTCCACCGTTTTTGGAAGCGGCACATGGTGATTGTCATAGACAAGCTCTGGATGGAACTGGTCTGTCTCGCCGTCAAGGAAGCCGTAAAACCGATCGAATCCGCGACCAAGCGGCCACTGGTCAAACGGACCTGCAGCCGAGGCGTTCTCCATTTGCGTGAGGTGCCACTTACCAAGCGCAAACGTCGCGTAACCCTCTTCGCGCAACACTTCGGCAACCGTTGCCGCATGATGGGAGACACAGCCGCGCATATTCGTGAACCCAGTGTTGAAATTCGAAATTGATCGCATACCTACTTCATGCGCGTTACGACCCGTGAGAAGCGCAGCTCGCGTCGGGCTACACAACGGAGTTACGTGGTAGTTCGTGTACCGAAGCCCACCTGAAGCAAGACGGTCGATGTTCGGCGTGTCGAGCGTGGAACCGAAGCAATTGAAATGAGCAAAGCCAAGATCGTCGATGAGGATGATGATGACGTTCGGGGCGCCGTCCCGTGGGTGCTTCACCTCTGGCCAATGTGGCGTCGATTCAGCAACCGTCTTTCCAATGACCCCTTGAAACTTCTCGAACGACGCCATGACACTTCCCTCCACTTGGCCGCTGAGAGCGACAATTGACTCGTTGACAAAGTTTTGTCAGACTCTCTGCCAATACATTATCAGGACGGTTCACATGCCCGATCAGGTCGACTCCACTTCATCCTCCAATCCCTCGTCAGGCGACAAGCCGAAGTTGAAGCACAACTACGGAATCATCAACAAGGAATACGCGTTCTCGCTTGCCACCCGCGCCCCAGAAGAAGACGGGCCGATCTACATGGTGAATCTCATGAAATACCGCGAAGTTGCCGAGTACGACGAAGCATCAGGCGGAGCGTCAAACATCAGCGGACGTGAGGCCGACGACAAATACAACCCGGCATCGATCTTGAACAAGATCGGGGCTTCCATCGTGTTCGTCGCCGATGTCGTGGGCAATCACATCGGTGACGAAGACTGGGATCGCATCGCCATCGTCCGCTACGCAACGCGGCGCTCTTTCATAGAAATGCAGTCGCGCAAAGATTTTGGTGACAAGCACGTGCACAAGGCCGCCGGAATGTTGCGCACCACGCTCATCGCCTGCCGACCAGTCGACACAACACTTGACTCCACAGACCGCCCCACTCCCATTGAGTCACGCGCAGTAGCGATGGTCGTGCGACGCACCCCCGACCGTGAGGCCGCGACCACTTCGATGCTCAGTGCACAGACACTTCTTGCCGAAGGCACGGTCATTGGTGATGGCCGCACGTGGGACATCGTTCAATTGCAACAAGTCGACTCGACTGCAGATGTCGACAACATCGCCCGCAACCTCGCCGGCGAGGAACCAGGGTCGGTGTATGTCATGTCACTTCGCGCATCGCTCGATTCGATCACTCAACAATGACCCTCACTCACGACGACGTGGCAACCACCGACGGACGTCGGCGGCGAGCACATGCAAGCCGTGAAGCCATCGTCGAAGCTCTCGTTGCGCTGTACGCCGACGGTCATGCTGACCCCAGCGCTGCCGAAATTGCTGAACGTGCAGGGGTCTCTGAGCGTTCGCTCTTCCGACATTTTGATGACATTGACGACCTCTGTCATACGGCATTCGAAGTGCAATGGTCACGGCTGGCCGAACGCACGACGGTATCGATTGTCGACACTGCACCACTCCGCGAGCGAGTTGAACATATGGTGTCGCGGCGCGTGATGCTGTATCTCGACATGCTGAATGTCATGCGCATCACCCGCATGCACGCAGTAAAGAACAAAACTGTTGCCGACCACGTGCGCGCATCGCGCAGAGAACTACGTCGCCAACATGAGCGATCGTTTGCACCAGAGCTGAATGCCATGACCTCTGAGTCAGCACAAGCAGCAAAGTTGGCAATTGATGCACTCTTGTCCTTCGAACATGTCGAACAACTGCGACTTGACCAGGCCTTGTCGCCCGCGCGCATAGAGACAGGCCTCACTAGTGCGCTTCTTCACGTGCTCACCCACTGACCCACGCTTCTCTGAAAGGAACCTCATGAAATTCGTCCGCACACCAGAGGAACGTTTTGAGAACCTCCCCGACTACCCATTCGCCGCGCATTACGCCGACATTGCCGACACCGAGGGTGGGCACTTGCGAATGCACTACCTAGATGAGGGGCCTCGCGATGCTGCACCGGTGCTGTTGCTCCACGGCGAACCATCGTGGAGTTACCTCTATCGCAAAATGATCCCAATATTGGTCAACGCTGGTCACCGTGTCGTCGCGCCAGATCTCATTGGTTTTGGCAAGTCAGACAAACCAGTCAATGTCACTGACTATTCCTATGCACGTCACATCACGTGGACGAGCGCGCTCATCTTTGACGTACTGAATCTCGAACACGTGACCTTCTTTGGCCAAGACTGGGGTGGTCTCGTCGGGCTTCGCCTCGTTGCTGCGCAACCAGAACGCTTCGACCGCGTGGTTGTCGGCAACACCGGTCTTCCTCGAGGTGACGGCAAAGCAACCGAAGCATTCCTAGCGTGGCAGAAGTTCTCACGAGAGTCACCAAAGTTCCACATCGGAGCTCTCGTCAGTGGCGGGTCCCTGCAACGACTGACAGCAGATGAAATCGCTGCCTACGATGCGCCGTTTCCCGACGACACCTTCAAAGCTGGCGCACGAATCTTTCCGTCGTTTGTGCCTGTCGATGAGACATTTCCCGAAGTTGCCGAGAACAGAGCTGCGTGGGAAGTTCTCCGCACGTTCACGAAGCCGTGGTTGTGTACCTTCAGCGACAAAGACCCGATTACTGCTGGTGGCGACGCTCTGTTTCTGAGGGAAGTTCCCGGAACAGCCGGCCAACCCCACGTCACCATCTCCGACGCAGGTCACTTTCTTCAGGAGAACAAGGGTGAGGAACTGGCTCACATCATCGTCGACTTCATTGCGAGTACAAGATGACTGATTGGGTTGACCTCACAGCGCGGGCGTCATTTGCATCGCATCGCCTGGTCGGCTGGATCTACTGGGACCCACAAGCCATCGCTGCCTATACCGCACTCGGCGTTCCAGAGGGCCGTGGCTATTACATCGCAAGTCGATGTGCTCCCTTGGGGCCGGCCGGAAACGATGTTGTGGCCGCTGCGTGTTACTCCATTCACCCGGTATTCGTTGCGTTTTCCCTTGACCAAGCGCGTCAATACACGACCTTCGAAGCCGTCTACGAAGCACGTAATGACGCCGTCGTTCGCGGACTACGCGAGTATGCACCAGACATCTGCGATGGTCTCGCGGCACTTGCCACAAAGTTGTGGTCGGTGGCCGATGCGCTGCCGCTCTCGGCACGACCTTTGTTTGCTGCACATCTTCACTGGGCACGTCACGAAGCCGATCCATTGCTCTCTGCATGGCTCGCAGTGAACTGCATTCGCGAGTGGCGCGGTGACACACACTGGGCCGTCCTCGCCGCAGAAGGCATCAGTGGTGTTGAGGCAGGGCTATTGCATGATGCCTACCTCGGCTACCCGGGTGACTGGATTCCGCGCAGCCGTGGCGCCGACGACCCCGCACTAGAGACGGCGTGGGCAAACCTCGAGACTCGCGGCCTTGCCGTCAATCACCGTGTGACTGACGCTGGTGTTGCGTTTCGTGAACACCTCGAGCTTCGCACGAATGAATTGGCTTCAATGTCATGGCGTCACTTAGGGGAAGTCGACACTCGAGCAGTCATTTCTCTCATTGAGCCAGTGGGTCAGCGTTTCATCGACCGCATCAACGCCACAGCGGGTCCGGAGTGGATGCCTGCGGCGCGCGAACGGCGACCACGTTCATAACAATCTGACTACTTAGAAAGTGGTCACTGAGTTACGGCCGAAACAACTCGCGAGTTGCGCCGAGCGACGCGACGAACGCCTCGTCCACGGTCACTCCAAGACCTGGCGTCGTAGGAGCCG
Organism: Actinomycetota bacterium; assembly: GCA_046093725.1. Lineage (GTDB taxonomy): Bacteria > Actinomycetota > Acidimicrobiia > Acidimicrobiales > Ilumatobacteraceae > UBA2093. Next base: position 5,531 of record JBJTGC010000083.1, on the reverse strand, counting down.
CAAGAGATGACCCTTGCAGCACCCAGGGCTCGGTGATGTCACGGTCGAAATATCGCGCACTCGCCGAAATATCGCCAGGAAGGGTGAAGTTCGGAAGTGATGCGAGCGCGACATTTGCTGCGCGGCCTACCCCGGTTTCCAACATCCCCCCGCACCACACCGGCACACCATGAGCAGCACACAAGTCGTGAATGTCACGTGAAGCAAGTAATCCACCGACTCTGCCCACTTTTACATTGACCACTGAACAGGCAGCCAACTCAAGGGCAGTACGTGTGGCGCCCAAAGACACGATCGACTCATCAAGACACACGGGCGTCGACACACGTTTTGCCATGGCAGCATGCGTCAGTAAGTCATCGGGCTCGAAGGGTTGCTCGATGAGCAACAGGTTGAACTCATCGAGCTGCGCCAAATGATCGATGTCGGCTTCGGTATAGGCGGCATTCGCATCAACCTGCAACATCACTGAGTCGCCCACGGCTTCTCTCACACGTCGCACCGGCTCGACATCGAAACCTGGCTCGATCTTCAACTTGAGCCGTGCGTAACCATCGGCCACATATCCTTGTGACACTGCGACCAGGTCATCGACTGTCGGAGTGATTCCAATCGACACGCCGACTGGCACCGTTATCCTGGTGCCTCCGAGATACTTCGTCAACGACACACCATCTGCGCGCAGTTGAGCGTCGAGCAATGCCATTTCAAATGCTGCTTTTGCGCCCTTGTTCCCCACAACATTCGACACCACGCCTGCAAAGTCCTCAGCAGCTAGTGGGCCATGAGCAAACACCATCGGAATCAGCCACCGCACCAGCACCTCGTAGGCGGCATCGGTGTATTCCTCGTTGTAGAACGGATCGACTCCGACCACACACTCGCCCCAGCCTTCCGCGACATCTGTAGCGACGCGCACCAGAATCACATCACGGTGGTTCTGGGTACCGAACGACGTGCGGAACGGACGCACAAGCGGCAACTGAAACCGTAGGAGCTCAATGTGCTCGATCTTCATGAGTGTGAACCTTTCACGACGTACCCCTGTACACCGAATCCGGCAATGCTTTTCCCTCTCTCGAACACTTCTCGCAGTTGTGCTCCCACCTGTAGACGGGCTGCGTGTGCTGCTTCAGCATCGTCTCGTCGCAATTGGTGATAGTCCACGGGAATCTCGACCACTTCATCTCCTGCGTCAGGTAAGCAGTCCGCCTGGTCCTCCACAGTGCACTCGAGGTTCCATCGCACTTTAAACCGATCAGTACGGTCACCTGCGTTGAAATTGTCGACACGACTGCCGTAACAGTGTTCGATGAATTCGATCACTCTGACGCCCAAGTGGATGAGGTTGAATCGCGCATGCGTGCGCAACATCGGGTCAAAAGTCCACCGCATTTCGTTGACCCCCACGGCGAGACAGTCGGCACGCTGTGCCATCTTCAGCGCAAAGCCGACATGTTCTGCCCGATGCTCTGCCAGCACACCAACCTGATGTGAATGCACGTACGTGTAGCCATCACCGAGTGCCGGGAACCCCAGTGCAAAACCAATTGCGCGACCATCGCGTTCAGCCACGAGCGCAGGTGTACCAGCCATGGCAACAGCCCGAAGAAGATTCGTCGGCACCACGACGCCACTTCCCCAAATGTCGTCGCTCAACTTCGTCACCACCTCGGCGTCATCAGCGTCAGTGATTCGACGAATGACGACGCACGCACGGTCGGCTGCTGCGGCCGCGTCGGCACGCGATGATGTCACCCAGGGCGTTGTCACCCCAGAGAGGCTATTGGCCAGAACCGCTGCGCTGAATTGCGCGCTCGTCAGTTCCGAGGTAACTGGCGATAACTCGCGAGTTATTGCGCACTTCTGTTGGCGTTCCCTCAGCGATCACAAGTCCGGTCTCGAGGCAATACATACGGTCGCTCACACTCATGACGAGCGGCATGTCATGCTCGATAATCATCACACTGGCACCCAGTTCCTTGCTGATGCGGCGGATGAGCGGACCAAATGCCTCAGTTTCCTTCTGCGCCACACCACCAGTTGGCTCGTCGAGCAGGATCAACTTCGGACTCATTGCCAAGAGACAACCGAATTCAACGATGCGTCGTGTTCCGGTTGACAAGTTCGACGCGTGCTGGTCGGCATATCGGCCAAGACCCAAGAAGTCGATGATCTCTGCTGCTTCGGCATTGTGTCTGCGCTCGATACCGCGATACGGCGGAATGTTGAGAAGTGCAGGAAAGTACGGCGTACGTTCCTGCGCTTCGAGTGCAACCAAAATCGTTTCGCGCACAGTGAGATCCGGATACAAACGCGCAGCTTGGTATCCGCGCCCGAGCGTGCGTCCATGACGCTTGTGTGTGGGTAAGTGAGCAATCTCGGCTCCGAAAGCCTCGATGGACCCGCCACTGGTCTTCACAAGACCGGACACTGCATTCATGAACGTTGACTTGCCTGCACCATTGGCACCGATAAGACCGACGATCTCGTTCTGACCCACCGTCACAGATACGCCACCGACTGCATTCACTCCACCAAAAGTGACTCGCACGTCGTTGGCTACTAGAAGTGGCACTCCCGGCGTGATGTCAATTGCTTCCCGGTGTGGAAGTGACCGTGCGGCAGCGGAAATGCGCTCACGCTCCGGAGTCGGATACCGGCGACCTGCCCAGCCAACAATTGCGTCACGAAGTTGATAGCCCAACTGCATGAACCCACCTGGGAAATACATCACGAGAATTAACAGACCAATAGACGAAGTGAGCAAGTCGATGGTGTCGTTGTTGTTGAAGGCGCGTGGCAATGCTTCAGTCCACAATGCGCCAAGAATCGGCCCACCAACAGTTCCCAGTCCACCAATGACTGAAGTCGCCATGAGAGTGATTGATTTCTCCGCAGAAAACACCAATTCAGGTTGAACGCTCGACACCGATGTCATGTAGACGGCTCCGCCAAGTCCGGAGATTCCACCGGCGGTCGCGAATGCAATCAACTTCATACGTGTGGGTGAAACAGTTGTACTAGAAGCCATGTCTTCGTTTTCACGCACTGCGATGATGTTGCGACCAATTCCGGTCTTGCGAAGATGGGCCACGACCACACATGCTAGCCCGAGAACAGCGAGTGCGACGTAATAGAACTGCCGCTTCTCAACCATGTCAAGACCAAAAAGGTTGAGTTGTGACTGCAGCTCCGGCACTTGGATTGTCGGCGTTGCGGGACTTCCATCGATAAAGAAATCCTTCTGCAACAACCAGTACCCAGTCGTCACGGCAAACCCAAGCGTCACAACAGTGAGCATCAGACCTTGCACGCGTAATGCCGGTAAGCCGACGATGACCGAGAAGACGACTGAGACCAACACACCGATGAGAACGGCGGGCACCCAGTGGAGATTCAGTGTCGCATCGGTGAACGGAATCGGATGGCCGAGCATGAGACCCACCATGGTGAGGCCACCAATTCCTGCAAAGGCAGCTTGTCCGAGGGACAACAAACCTCCCCATCCGGTGAGAAGTGAGAGGGAGAGCGACATCAGCGCCACTGCCAACACTTGCGTGGTCGCACTGACAAACGAGGTCTTCGTGAAGAGCGGGATAACCGCAAGGAACACGAAAATGAGTGAGTACCCCAGAAGCGGCAGACGACGAATCCACCAAATTGACCGCAGATATTCCGGTACCTCAGACGGCCGCGTCGCAAGTGTCCACTTGCTTTCTGCACGCGAGAGTGCGCCAAAGCCCCATCTCTTCGGCATGAGAACGAGCAACAGCGCCGCAAGAAGGAGGACAGCAATGAAACCATTCGGATTCATTGAGTTCAGTTTGATGACTGACGAGACAACACCGATGATCACCGATGCAATGATGACCCGCACATACGAGCGGAACTTCCCGAATACACACGCAGCCAGCACCTGAAAGAGGAGTACTCCAGAGAGACTGCCCAAGCTGACGATGCCATCAACCGACGTGTTGCTCGCTGGGATATACAGAACGGTTCCAACAGTCGCAAGGAAACCCGTGATTGTCCAAGTGATTGTTGATGCGAGTTTCGGACTCATTCCATAAAGTCTCGCTGTGTCTGCGTTGTCGGTCGTTGCGGCCAACAACAGACCAAGCCGAGTGCGATTCAGGATGAGCCAGAGCACCGCAAGGAGAACTGGCACAACGATGATGACCGCCATGTCCGCCGCACGAAGCCGAATATCGGCACTGATGTCCCACGCTCCTGTCGCAGGCACTGGAAAATCCTCAAGTACCTGAAAGCGCGGCATCTCGACCGCGAACAGCTGAAACAACTGCCCGATTCCGATTGTTGCAATAAAAAGCACCAACCTTGGTGCCTTGAAAATTCGTCGAATTAACAAAAATTCGGTTGCAAGTCCGCAGATGGCACCTGACAACAGGGTGAGGAACAAAGTCAGCCAGTACGGCACGCCATACATTGCGCCAGTTACGGCCATGACGACCCCGTTGAAGGCTCCGATTGCAAGATGTGCGAAGTTGATGACACCGGTAACTCGGTACATGAGCACCAATCCGATTGCAAACAACGCAATCTGCAAGCCGTCGACGGCTCCGATGACAAAGTTGGCTGGAAGGATGTACCACTCGGTGCCAGGGATAAGGAATTCCAAAGCGAGCATGTCAGCCTCCATCCGCCCCGAGGAACACTGCGCGAACAAGATCCCCGCGTTCAGCAAGCTCCTTTGCCGGACCTTCGAATCGCACATGTCCCTTTTCCAAGAACACCGCGCGATCCGCAAAAGCAAGTGCGACATTGAGCGATTGCTCGACAATCACCATCGTGAGCCCTGCATTCTTCAAATTGGTGACAATTTCGAGTAGCTCCTGCACAACGATTGGAGCCAAACCGAGAGACAACTCGTCGATAAGCAAGATGCGCGGATCGTGCACCAGTGCCATACCGAGCGCCAGCATCTGCTGCTGACCGCCAGACAGAGAGCGCGCTTCCAATTCCTGTTTTTCGCGAAGTATCGGGAAGATCGAATACACGCGTTCGATGCGCTCAGCCTGAAGGTCTCTGTCGACAAACGTCATCATTGAGGCCCGCAGGTTTTCTTCAATGGTGAGCGAAGGAAATGTCCCCATACCACCACGAACCTGCACGACGCCCTCCTTGGCGCGCATCTCGGCTTCGGCAAACGTGATCGCTCGTCCGTCAAGGCGGACAAAACCTCGGTCAGGCTGTGTCAATCCGGAGATCGCTCGCAAGAGTGTCGACTTTCCTGCACCATTGGTGCCCAACAGTGCGAGCACTTCGCCACGCTGCACTTCAAAACTGACGTCGAACAGAATCTGCACAGTTCCATAACTGACATCAACGTTTGAAACCTGAAGTAGCGGAGTCTTGTCTCGATCCATTGCGGCAAGCCTCATGAGCTCGGCGTGTTCCCGCTTCACATCCAGAACTGCCATCGCGATGTCGCGACGGATAAAGCGTGCTCCGTACATCATGATGAGCCCACCAAGCAGTCCAGCTGGCGGAGCGACGACGGTGAGAGA
>JBJTGC010000082.1:0-2298 GCA_046093725.1 Actinomycetota bacterium | reverse complement strand
TCCGAGAATTGAAGGAACCCAGATTCCGACATAAATGCCGTTCAACTTGTCGGACTCATCATTTCCTGCAAAGTAGAGAGAAATGCTCAGTACCAAACTTGCTGCCGCTGACACAAGAACAGTGGCTTGAAAAATGAGTTTCTGATTCACATCCGTGACCGTAACACAGTTTTTCTGTGTTGTTGTTCGTACTCAAATGTGCGAGCACAAGTTCTTGCATCACATACATACGTCATGGTGTTGAAGAGATAATACGACTGAAGCCCAGAGTCGCAAGGACCCTGGGCTTCAGTTCGTGGTTTTCAGTTATGAAAATTGATTAGTGCTGATCGCCTGAGCGAGCCTTTGCGATTCCAAGAATCATGAGGCCGTACAACGCCTTCGCGGTGATGTCTGCAATCGTGTAACCAATCTGTCGTCCAACTTCGAGTCCGCTTGAAACTTCTCCATTGTCGCTGAACACTGGGAACAGGTAGACGATTGGATAGAAACACCAGGTAACAAGAAGCACACCAGTTGCATTCTTAATTGCCGACGCAACCTTGCCAGTTTCGCGCTTGCCTGCTGCTTGCAGCTGGCCGTACAGCACCCAGAGGATGTAGACGAACGGAATCATGGCGAGGACCCACCAGAGCCACTTCGTGCCATTGTCACTTGAAATCTCACCTGGGTAGCCGAGTCCGACCATCAGCGCTGTTGCGGGAACGAGTCTCCACATCAACTTCTTACGAAGGTCATCAGCGACGCCGAGCACGATCAGAAGTTCGATGACGAGCAGAGGAACGGTGATGAGCCAGTCCGCATAGCGGTAGCCCTCGTTCATCTTTCCTTCAGCGAAGCCCGACCAAATTCGGTAGTAGTGGTAGCCGGCGATACCGACGACGACTGCGGAAACCGCGACGCCCGATCGATACGCCTTCGCAACTGCACCCACCTGGGTGAGGAAATACACGAAAGCTCCGAGCATCACCGCCGTTCCAAAGGAGAGGGCGTTGTACACCAAGGTGTAGTCATTGCCCGTGAGGGTCACTTCATTCATGAAAACTGCCTTTCAAAGCATTGAGGGATATGTGTCCTCGGTCACAGTAACAACCCCCAGGCGGGTCGTTGTCCATCCCCCGACCAGGGTTTCCTTAGAAAATGGAAGGTCTTGAAAAGCCTTATTGACTAGGGCTTCACGGCGCGAAGCGTGTACGTGGCAGCGAGTCGTTCGGGTCGCTCGCGAAGTCGCCACTCCCCCAGATGACCCTCAACCATCGAATCCCCCAGCGCGTTCCACGGCACTGAGTCGTGCTCTTGGAAGTACGTGACCTCGAGCCCTGCATTCCAGAGAGCATTGAAGATCTCTGCGAGTCCGTGGTTGAAGGACACAAACGTGGGGCTCTCAAGAGCACTCTCGTGGTCGACGTAACTGTGTTCTTCGCTGAACACTTCACCTTCCGTCTCGAAGTACGGGTAGTCGACAGTGACTAGCCCGTCGGGCCGAGGGTCACACAGAGTCCACAACATGGGGTGGCCCTCTCGAATGAACAACTCACCACCGGGTTTCAACAACGCGGCAACCACTTCGGCCCACCGCGCAACGCTTGGCAACCAGCACAACGCGCCGATTCCGGTGTACACCAAGTCAAACGAACCAGTTGTCAGCACATCTGGCGCTGAGTAGGTGTCTGCTTCAACGAAATGTGCATCTGCACCGATATCACGAGCCAGGTTGCGTGCCACTTCGAGTGCGGGCGCAGAAAAGTCGAGCCCTGTCACCTTTGCTCCGAGTCGGTGTAACGACAAAGTGTCGGTGCCGATGTGGCATTGCAGGTGCACAGCAACTTTGCCGGAGATATCTCCTAACCGCGGAATGTCGAACCTCACCGTTTCAGACAGCTGGGTCGGATCATTAAGGAACTCTTCGATGCCGTAGTTCTGAACATGGTGTGGAACGCGAGAGTTCCAATTGGCCTTGTTGACCGACAGATAATCGCGTGAAGTCATACCGCTTGCACCAAAAAATTGTCAGAGTTCGTAGCGGTACACGTTTGTTTCGCGGGCCTTGAAGCCGATGCGCTGATACAGACGATTAGCCGCTTCGCGTGACGGACGAGACGTGAGATCAACGGTGATGGCACCGTGTTTCTTGGCATGTTCAAGTGCTGCGGTGTTGAGTGCCTCACCGACTCCGTGACCACGTGCACTTGAGTCGACAACAACATCTTCGATCCATGCACGAATTCCGGTGGGAATTCGGAACATGGCCAACGTCAGCGAACCAACGATCTGGCCATCAACACGGGCGATGAATAG
>JBJTGC010000081.1:0-7911 GCA_046093725.1 Actinomycetota bacterium | reverse complement strand
CGATGGAACCGTGTTCAAGCAGAAAGCGGAGATTGCCGATGGTCGGCGGCAACATCGCCAACTCGCCGGCCTCGCACTTTTCCAGCGCTTCTTCTGGTCGAACCCACAGACTGTCAATGGTCTCCTTGTCGTCATGAAGTGGTTCCTGTGCCTCTGGCGCTCGCGCAAGAAAAAACTTGGTGTCGAATCGACGACGTTCACCAAGTGGAGTGATCCAGTTGCTCACGTAGTGAATATCGCTGGTGACCAGTGTGAGGTCTTCTTGATGACATAGGTCGATGAGCGACAGATCTCCGTCATGGATGCGATGTCTCGCACTCGCAAATCGACGTGCAATGGCCGGATCAGTGAACTGCACAACCTGGCCCGTTGCATTGTGAGTTGCAAGAAGAACTCCTGCCTCTTCAAAGCATTCACGAATTGCAGCTACCCAGAATGCGAGTCCACCATTGGGTACACGCAACAGTGCGCTTGCCTCTGCATCATCACGACCAGTACAACACTTTGAAATTGCATCAGTTCCGTCGACGTCATCGACACGTCCGCCAGGAAACACGTACATGCCACTTGCAAACACCGCACTCAACGTGCGTCGCAACATGAACACTTCCATGCCGTGTGACGCATCACGTACCAACAGCACGGTTGCTGCCGGACGAATGGGTATCGCGCGTGGATCGAAGTCCTCGTCCCTTCCGGGTCCGTGTGGAGCGCTCATTGATGCCGGCTCTCGTCATTCGGTGTTGATGAACCGAGTGAAGGTCGATCTGATGTCACCTCGACATCGACGATTGGTCCAGAGTACGTAGCTCGCACCACCCGCACGTTCGAACGACCACTTCGACGCCGAAGAACGAAGCGGGCAAGGCCCCCTCGCACAGGAGGAAGCAACAACAAGATGCCGAGCACATCGGTCACGAATCCGGGAACAAGAAAGAGCAGGCCCGATAGGAGGAGGCATGCCCCAGCGATGATGTCGCGAGACGGCATCTCGCCCTTGTCGATAGCAGACATGAATGAGCGAAACACTCGCACGCCTTCGTACTTTGCGAGTGCTGTTCCAAACACAGACACCCCGATCAGCAAAGCAACGGTGGTGACGATGCCAAGGCTTGACCCGACTTGCACAATGACCCACACCTCTGCAAGAGGTACGAGTACCAGCAGCGCAAGAAGAACGAGCAACAACTATTCGCTCCCGCCGTCGCCGCTCTTGCGCATCTCGCGCTAGTCACGCGCTCCACCTTCGAGTGGTTCAACTTCGAGTGTCACGCCGTCAATTGCCACGACACGAAGACCTTGCGCATCTGCAAGGGGCGTTGCCCGGTTTGTGCGTGCCCGCCATTCAGCACCGTCGATACGTACCGTTCCATTCGGGCTGATTGCTCCGACGGCTACTCCTTCGCGCCCGATCAACCATTCACGCCCGATTGTCGGCGTTGCAAATCGTGTGCGCGTCATCGACGGCATTCCCACGATGAATGTGAGAGCCATTCCGCCAATACACGTTGCCAAAGTGATCCACGACGGACGCATGACATGTGCCCCGACGGGCTCGAAAAGCGTGAAGGACGACATCACATAGAGCACGAGTCCGACGCCCGTCCACAACCTAGGAACACCCACCTGGACGTCGACAGCAAACGCGACCATCGCTAACAACAGCAACACGAGTCCGGTGCTGTTAATCGGCACATATGACATACCGATACTCGCGAGCACCGTACACACAGCACCGACAAGTCCAGCGACACCGATTCCCGCAGTGAAGAGTTCGAAGATCAATAGAGCGAGACCGACAGATATAAGGAGATACGCCGATGCCGGGCTCGCCACGGTGTGCAGCAAACGTGGCACCAAACCCAACTTGAAGAATCGAGCGGTAGTGGCCTCACGCACAACCTGTCCGTTGTCATCCAGAGCATCAACGACAGTGTTGAGCTGCTTTCCGTTGACGGTTAGTCCATCGAGCGCGAACAACATGTTTCTCAGAACTGGAACACCGCGGTCATCTGTTGAGAACTTCAGAACTTTCTGCTCGCGAGCCTCGAGAAACCCCATCGAACCGTTTGTCAACAGATCATCGGCCGCACCGAAACTCACCGCCACACCATTGAGTTTCTGCAGGGTGCCCGTGTATCCGATGCGAGCACCAGGAGCCATCGCAGTGACATCTGCAACTGCCAACAATTGCGCTGGTGCACCGTATGCGCGCGCACCAGATGGACCGACCCACACACCAATGGGAATCGATGCTTCAGCTACTCGCGTCAAGAGTTCCACGAATCGCTCATCAGACACCACTGACGCCCTGCTGTTCAACTGCAACACCACAGCTTGTGAGCCGTTTGCTGCCGCACGATCGATGGAATCGGTGATTTCATCCACGAGAATGTCGTCAAGAAGACCACTCACTTCGACAACATCGACCGGTGCCAACTCAGTTGCATCAGTGGCTGTGGCACGATGGTCAACGTGAAGTTCAGCGTGGTCTACCTCACCGGTCGCACGAACCATGTCCCCACCGGACATCAGACCCGCAAGCGGTGCCGCGGCCGTGACACCAAGTGCAAGCAGCCAACGTCGCATTCTGTGCGGGCGCACTAGAAGGTCACCTTCATCAATGGACTTGGCGCAGTTTTTGACAGCATCACGAGTTCTCATTGTTGCCGGTAAAGGTGGCGTTGGGAAATCAACAGTCGCTCAAACGGTGGCATCTGTCGCTGCAGAGGCAGGTTTGTCCGTTTTGCTCGTGAGAATCGGTGCACTGGCCAACCACAACTCCCTGAACGGAGAGGAATCCCAGACAGCCGAGCAAGCTACGGGTTCAGCCACAGCAATGGGCTTGGTGAAACATCTCACACTCGAACCTGGAGATGCCCTCGCCGAATACCTATCAGGTCGAGGACTTGGAATCGTCACGCGGCAGTTGTCGTCACTCGGCATCGTCGATGTTGTTGCTTCTGCCGCACCTGGAATAGATGACCTACTCATCCTCGGAAAGATCAAACAGTTGGCCCGCGACGGTCAACAAGACCTACTCATCGTCGATGGGCCACCAGCCGGACAAGCACTTTCGTTACTGCGCGCTCCAATGTCACTGGGTCGAGCAGTCATGGCTGGCCCCATTCGTCAACAAGCTGACGACGTACGACAGATGCTCGCTGATGCGTCAACCTGCAGACTCATGCTTGTCACCACGCCGGAAGTCACGCCAGTGATGGAACTGGTTGACACCGCATTCGACCTTGAGGATGAACTTGGTGTTCACCTCTCACCGATTGTTGTGAATAGATTCGACCAAGACACCTTGCCGACAAGTCCCGACGAACTGCGCAATGCGTGTCGAAGTAACGCGCAAAGAGCTGCACTCGAGTACAGGCTGACCCGCCGCGACCGGCAAGTTGCTGCTCTCGAAGAACTACGACGTCGAGTTCCACTGCAGCGAGTCATCCTTCCCGACACTTCCGCCACTCAGCACTCTGGTGACCTACTTCGACGCTCCTTTGTTGATGAAGTGAACAAACTCACCGGGAGCGGCGTATGAGCAACATCGACAAGCTCCTGATGACCCGCCGCGTCATCGTGTGTTGCGGATCTGGAGGTGTCGGGAAAACCACGGTCGCTGCCGCTCTCGCACTTTCTGCGGCTCGAAGAGGCCGACGAGCCGTGGTCATCACTATCGACCCGGCACGTCGTCTCGCCGATGCCCTCGGTCGTCGTGGTGAGTTGACGAATGAACCGGTGCTCGTTGAACGCATCGGTCACGGTGAGATGTGGGCCGCGATGCTCGATGTCACCTCAACATTCGACAGTCTCATCGAACGATTCGCATCGAGTGTTGAACAGGCAGAGATCATTCGCTCGAACATCTTCTACAAATCAATTTCAGGATCATTGTCGGGCACTAGGGACTACATGGCAGCAGAGATGCTGTTGCGGTTACACGAAGACCCGCGATTCGACCTTGTGGTACTCGACACGGCACCATCACGTAACGCTCTCGACTTCATCGAATCACCCGAACGACTTGTGCGATTCTTGAAACATCCACTTTTCAGAATCCTCACGGCACCGTCAAGAGGTGGATTGAAAGTCATCGGGGCAACGGTTCAACCAATCCTGAAAGTCATCGGCAAAGTAGTTGGTTCGAATGTGATGAGTGACGTGATTGATTTTCTGCGAGCGTTCGAGGGCATGGAGACAGGCTTTGCGCAACGGGCAAGTTCGGTGTCTCGTCTCCTTCGCGGTGAGGGCACAGACTTTGCCGTGGTCGTTGCACCATCACCAGAACCGCTGAGCGATACACAAGTACTGGTTGAACGACTTGCAGATACCCGCATCTCTCCTTCCTTCGTGTTTGCGAACCGACTGACTCCCATGTTTGATGGCGCTGGAGAACCGTCAATTACTTCAGTGCATAGTTCGAATGAAGTACAAGAATGGCTCGAAGACAATGTCGCCACACTTCGACAGCGCGCCAAGACCGAACGCGAACTCATTCAGACATTCATCGACCATATGTGGACCATTCAGCCCGACGCAGTTGAACGGCCCCGCACAGTTGAACTGGTGGAAATTGGTGAGCAGCCTACGGATATTCACGACCTTGACGGCATTGCTCTGCTTGCCGACTCATTTAAGTGACCACGCGCCTGTGTAGAGTTCTGGCGTGCACATTCTCGTTGCGACAGATGCCCAGTGGGTGCTCGACGAAGTAATCGCTGCCCTCGGCGGAGGCGACACTCGTTTCACCATCGTCTCTAATGGCCGTGACGTCGTTGGAACGGTCAATGAGTCGTCACCCGATGTTGCAGTTCTCGATCTTCAAATCGGATCCATGGGAGCAATGGCGGTCACCATGGACCTTCGCCTCGATCACAGTGGTGGATTGGCGCCATATGTTCCGGTCCTCATGCTTCTCGACCGAACTGCCGATGTGCATATGGCGCGTCGAAGTGGAGCGAATGGTTGGATCATCAAACCACTCGACGCCTTGCGACTGCGTCGTGCCGTTTCAACTGTCGTCTCTGGGGGTAGTTACACCGAACCACTGCCGCCCGTTGACTTTCCTGTCGCGCAGGTCGACTCCATCGACGAGTTGTCACCTGAATCGGCAGATAGCCTCGCCAACTGACCACACTCGGGGTGTGGCGCAGCTTGGTAGCGCGCGTCGTTCGGGACGACGAGGCCGCAGGTTCAAATCCTGTCACCCCGACTCTTTGACTACTCGGCGTCAGCGCACGAGAAGTTCGGCGATTTGCACGGCGTTTAGTGCAGCACCTTTGCGCAAATTGTCGTTCGACACGAACAGCGCCAACCCACAACCACCTTCAACACCCTCGTCTTGCCTGATTCGACCCACGTAACTGGGATCTTTGCCAGCAGCGAGCAATGGCGTTGGAATGTCGGTGACCGCAACGCCTGGGGCGCCCTGCAGGATGTCTCTTGCGCGACTGGCCGAGAGTGGTCGAGCAAACTCAAGGTTGAGAGACAGCGAGTGACCCGTGAAGACCGGCACACGCACACAGGTACCGGAAACTTTCAGATCGGGAATGCCGAGAATCTTGCGTGACTCGTTGCGCAACTTGCGTTCCTCGTCAGTTTCGTCGGACCCGTCTTCCAACAATGACCCAGCGAATGGAAGCACATTGAAAGCGATGTTGCGCGCAAACTTCTGCGGAGCCGGCATCGAGACTGCATCGCCATCGAAAGTAAGCGCTAATGCGGATTCAGCTACTGCTTGAACTTGCACCGCCAACTCATCCACACCGACAAGTCCGGCACCACTCACCGCTTGGTACGTGCTGGCAACCATGCGAACAAGTCCTGCTTCATCGTGCAGCGGCTTGAGCACCGGCATCGCTGCCATCGTGGTGCAATTCGGATTCGCAATGATTCCCTTGCGCGCATTCGCAATGTCACCAGGGTTCACTTCGCTCACCACAAGAGGAACATCGGGATCCATGCGCCAGGCACTCGAGTTGTCGATGACCGTGACTCCACATTCAGCAAAACGTGGTGCCAGCGCACGAGATGATGTGGCTCCTGCAGAAAACAGCGCAATGTCAAGCCCGGTAGGGTCAGCCTGGTCGGCATCTTCAACCACGATGTTGCGGCCATTCCACTCGATGGTTTTGCCAGCGGAACGCGCAGAGGCAAAGAACCTCAACTCATCCAAAGGGAATTTGCGCTCTGCGAGCAGAGTGCGCATGACACTTCCGACCTGGCCGGTGGCCCCGACTACTCCTACTCGCACGGCAAGAGAGGCTAACCGCGATGTGCGGTGAGCCACCAATGACTTTTGGCAGCAACATCGAGATTGTGTTGTGGCACCTCGATGCCAGCCACAGAGGTGCGCGGCAGAGCACGCGAACGATGGTGAAAGAGATGTGGGTCATTCACCGTCGTACCGTGTGACACGAGAAAATCAAAAACGTCAGCCGGACTCACTCTGTTGGCCTGCCACCCGAGACGGGTGGACCAACGCCAGCGAGACAACCGTTCGCCAACCTGCGGCGCGGCGAACAGCGTCCTCACCACTGCTCCTGCAGGTAGGAGCAGTGCGTCAAGCCACACCTTGCGCCGATAATTGAGGATCACGCGACCGCCAGGTTTGACGACTCGAAACGCTTCTTTGGTGAGCTGCAACGCATCTGCGGCGCTGCAGTGTTGCAACGTGATGTACGAGAAAACGACATCAACTGACGCATCGCTGACGGGAATGGTGTGACCGTCGGCAATGTGCGCAGTCCGCAGATGTGACGGCCGACCGAATCGAGCCACCGTCTCGCGGCAACGTTCAAGAAATGCAGCGTCGACATCCGTTGCGACAACAGAGGCAAACTCTCGTGAGAATGCTGCCGTCATACGTCCGATTCCAGATCCGATCTCAAGTATCGACAACGTTGATGCGGAATCTGCGAGTTTCCATCGCTTGAGGTATCGACGAACCTCAAGGTCGCCAGTCGCAACAAACTGAGCGAGCGAAAGCTTGGAACCAGTCTCGTTGTTGAAGACCCACCCCGTTTGGCGCACGACTTCGTCAGCGTCGCGGGAGTCTTCGCTTCGCGTGCCGGCCGCTTTCCACGGGGTGAGTTGCGGACGACGTCTGCTCATGCAGCGTCAATTATTGCCTGTGACGGAGTGTCACTTGCGTTCTGGCAACGGTGCCGAGTACGAAGTTCCGCTGTCCAGACCAAAAGCCGTATGCAACGACCGGACAGCTGACTCCATGTTGCTGAGGCCGACCACCACGGAAACTCGGATGGTGCTGGTGGAAATCATCTGGATATTCACGTTGTTCTCCGCCAAGACTCGGAACATTTTTGCTGCGATCCCGGGACTGGTCTTCATGCCGGCACCCACCAGTGACACCTTCGCGATGTCGGTGTCGTGGGTGACACCTCCAGCGCCGATGTCTTTCGACACTCTTGTGACGATTTCCTCCGCCACTTTCATGTCTGCCTTCGGAACGGTGAACGAGATATCAGTGTGACCTTCACGCGACGTGTTCTGCACGATCATGTCGACATTGACATTCGCATTTGCAAGTGGTTCGAAGATTGCAGCTGACACACCAGGACGATCGGGCACAGCAAAGATCGTGACCTTTGATTCACTTGCGTCTTGCACGACGCCTGAGATGATGGGGTCTTCCATTGGGGATTCTCCTTCGATGTTGCGCACCCAGGTTCCGTGTTCCCACGTGAAGCTTGAGCGGACGTGCAGAGGGACATTGTGATTACGAGCAAATTCGACAGATCGCAGTGCGAGAACTTTGCTACCGGCGCCAGCCATCTCGAGCATTTCTTCGAAGCTGAGCTGTGGAAGCTTGCGCGCTTGCGGAACTATTCGTGGATCGGCAGAAAACACACCGGTGACATCGGTGTAGATCTCACACACATCTGC
>JBJTGC010000080.1:0-5848 GCA_046093725.1 Actinomycetota bacterium | reverse complement strand
TGTCAATGAGAGTCGACAGACCCAAGAAGAATGCAAATCCGCGAACTGCACCGACCGTGAGCCACCACAACACTGCAGCGCCGATGAGAGACACCGTGTCAGCTACCAAGATGGTGCGCCACGCAGCGGTGAATTCACGTTGGGCAGAGTTCTTCAAGCGTCGACCGGAACGAAGCGAGTCTTTCAACTTCTCAAAAAAGACCACGTATGAGTCGACGGTGACACCGACCGAAAGGATGATTCCGGCGGTACCAGCAAGTGTGAGAGCAAGACCGTTTGACCGCGACAACCACGAGATGACACTCCACTGAAGTGACCCAGACACAGCCAACCCGAGCAAGACCACCAAAGCGATGCGGCGGTAATACAGGAAGAGATACAGCAACACCAGCAATACGCCGACGGCACCAGACACCACTGCTGCACGAAGCGAATCGGTACCGAGGGTTGCCGACACGGCCTGCGCTGTCGGCGCATCGAACTTCACGGGAACAGCACCGAATTCAAGAATCTTGGCGAGTTGTCGTGCTTCGCTCTCAGTGAAGTCACCGCTGATTTGCACGCTTCCACCCGTGAAGGTGGGCTCTTGCACCGTAGGTGCCGAGATCACTTCTCCGTCCAACACGATTGCAAGCTGCTGGCTGGGGCATGTCTCCGCCTTGTTGAAACACTGAGCAGCAACGGCATTCCACTGATCTTCACCAACTGCGCCACTACGCAGTGTGACGACCACGACCCACGAACCATTTTGAATTTCCGCACTCGCATCGTTTTCGAACACTTCACCGGTTGCTGCCACAGGGCCGACGAGATACACGAAAGATCCGTCTTTGTCAGCGAGAATCTCCTGGCCTTCAGCCAACTGTGGTTGCGCCGAAGTTGTTGCAGGATCCGCACCATCATCAGCGGCCGGCGCAGACGAATCGGTCGGCGGAACAGTCGTGGTTGCTGCACGTCGCGCGCTTCCAGGACCGGTGGCCACATCAGCCGCGGTGGTGGTTGTCTGCTCAGCGACACTTGTCGAGGTCGCTCCGTCGATGGTTGTAGTTGTCTCGCCGGCGACAGTCGTTGTGGTGGCCGTAGTACCCATCTGCAGAACGGGACGCAATGTCAGCTCGCCAGTTCTACCGACTAGATCGAGAGCACTTTGCTGATCTTTCACGCCAGGAAGGTTGACGACAACAGTTCCGCCTTGACGAATGATCTCGGGTTCAGCGACACCAAGAGAGTCGACGCGCTGACGGATGATTTCGACAGCAACGTCGAGAGCATTTGCTTCGTACTCCCCCACCGGCTGCAACGTGACCGAGACACCACCTTGCAAGTCAAGGCCAAGTGCAGGTGCATTGCCTGCGACAAGGTTTGCCGTCAGACCGCCAAAGGCGACGACGAGAACCGAAACGAGAGGAACAAGAAGTCTGCGGCGCATGGAGCGTCGATTACTTGGATTCGTCCGACTTGGGTTCGCCGCCGGCTGCTTCGCGCGACGTGTCGATCTTGCGAGCCACTGCAGACTTCAAGACACGCACTTCGACACCTTCAGCGATGTCAAGCCACAGCACATCGCCATCGATCGCGGAGATGAAACCAATGACACCAGATGACAACACGACCTCGTCATCGATTGCAAGGCTGCTCTGCAGATTCTGGGTTTCGCGCAGACGACGGCGTTGTGGCCGAAGAAGCAAGAAGTACATGGCCACGAAATGGCACCGAAGAAGAACAGCTGAAAGAGGGCTGATCCCCCGTTGCTTGATGACGAACCAGAGGCGAAAACTGCGAGATGCACGAGGACGAATCCTATAGGTGCAGCACTATCCCCAGACGGTCAGGATGTCGGCACGGAGGGCCTCAAACGTGCCGTCACATATGGCTCGCCGCATGTCTGCCATCAGATTCAGGGTCCATGCGATGTTGTGAACCGACACCAGACGACTAGCCGTTGGCTCGCCAACTTGGAAAAGATGCCTGACATAGGCGCGACTGTGCCGCTCACACACCCAACAAGAGCACTTCTCATCAATAGGTGCATCGACGACTTTGTGAGCCGCGTTCTTCAAGTGAACTTTGCCTGTCGACGTCAATGCGGTTCCATGTCGCCCAAGTCTGGTCTGCAGCACGCAATCGAACTGGTCGACGCCCAAGGCCACGGCCTCCACGAGAGATGCAGGATCGCCCACCCCCATGAGGTAGCGAGGCCTCTCCACCGGCAAGTGCTCGATGGCCGCAGCGAGTGCCGGCAGCATTTCGGCACGAGTCTCGCCGACTGACAGTCCACCAATTCCATAGCCATCAAACTCGAGCTCGACTGTGCGCTTCGCGCTCTCGGCTCTCATCGCCTCGCTGATACCACCCTGAACGATGCCGAACAGACTTTGGTCTTTCCGCGCATGACTGTTTCTTGCTCGCTGAGCCCATGCGCTTGTTCGCTCAAGTGCAAGTCGAACAACATCAGCAGACGAGGGCAATGGTGGACACACGTCAAGCACCATTTGAATATCGGCACCAATACGTTGCTGCACATCAACTGCGATCTCGGGCGTGAAACGGTGAGTCGAGCCGTCATATGTCGAGCGAAACGTCACGCCGTCATCGTCAACTTTCGGATCGAGAGAAAACACCTGGAAGCCACCCGAGTCAGTGAGCGTCAAACCCTTCCATGCAGCGAATGCCCCGAGGCCACCCATCTGCTCGACAACTTCAGCACCAGGACGCAACATGAGGTGGTAGGTGTTGCCAAGCACAATCTCTGCACCAAGTTCCTCGTAATCAATGGCACTCAGATACTTCACGGCTCCGCGCGTACCCACCGGCATGAAACACGGTGTGCGATACGTGCCGTGAGCAAGCGTCACGGTGCCAGCACGCGCGGAACCATCTCGTGCTTGCTCTTCGAATGTGGCGATGTGCATCAGCTGTCTGCCTTGAGGTGTCGGTCAAGCAACATTGCATCGCCGAAGGACAAAAACCTGTACTTCTCGCTCACGGCCACGTCATACAGCCGGCGCCACCGAGGCCCGACAAAAGCATCCACCAACAACAACAGCGACGTGCACGGCATGTGAAAGTTCGTCATCAATATGTCGACAACCTTCCACTCGTAGCCGCGCGTAATGAACAACTCGGTTCGACCGTCGAGTCGACCGAATGTTGCTGCGGACTCGAGTGCGCGCGTAGCGGTGGTGCCCACAGCAACGACGCGACGGGCAGACGCACAAGCATCCAGAACATCCTGACCGACGCGATAGACCTCACTGTGTATGCGGTGGTTGAGGGGGTTTTCTGCCGTTACTGGCTTGAACGTGTCGAGACCAACGACCAACTCGACACGAGCCACCTGGACGCCCCGGGCCTCAAGTGACGCAAGTAGATCGGTTGTGAAATGGAGTCCTGCTGTTGGCGCTGCTGCAGATCGCGCTTCGCGCGAATAGACGGTTTGGTAGCGCTCAGGGTCTTCTATGGATGCGCGTATATACGGTGGAAGCGGCATTGTTCCGGACGATGCAATCCGCGCAAGAGGGTCTGCGTCGAGAATGTCGATGCGAAAGGTGTCGCCTGCACTTTGTCGCTCTCCTACTCGAACTACAGGCTTGCCGTACCAGGTGAGATGCTCCCCTTCTTTCAGCTTTCGTGCTGGTCGAATGAGTGCCTCCCACGACACATGGTCGGTGGTGAGTGGTTCGAGAAGCAACACTTCAGCCGCTCCTCCGGTTGTACGCGTGAGATTGAGCCGAGCCGGTAACACTCGAGTGTCGTTGACGACAAGTAGGTCACCATCTTGCAGGTACTCGGTGAGGTCACGCACACTTCTGTGCTCGGGCTCAGCAGCCCCCCGATCGACTAACAAGCGTGCGGCATCGCGCGGTTCTATCGGACGTTGCGCAATGAGTGACTCTGGAAGTTCGTAGTTGATGTCACTCAGCTGCACGAGACAAGGCTACGGCGCCTCCGCATAACGCCACGAGGCATCGGTGGCTACTCGACCGCGTGGCGTTCGTTGGATGAGACCGTTTTGGATGAGAAACGGCTCGTACACGTCTTCGATGGTTTCGGGCTGTTCACCGACTGCAATTGCAAGTGTCGATAGACCAACTGGTCCGCCAGAAAACTGCGTGCACAATGCCTTCAGAATTGCTCTGTCCACTTTGTCAAGCCCGATGTCGTCGACACCAAACAGCTCGAGTGCCTGCAGTGCCACCTGTGTGGTGATGCGACCGTCGGCTCGCACTTCTGCAAAGTCGCGCACGCGTCGGAGAAGTCGGTTGGCGATGCGGGGTGTGCCTCGGCTTCGCCGTGCAATTTCACTGGCACCGGCGGCTTCGATGGTGACACCGAGAATCGAAGCGGCCCGCGTCACGATGAGTTCAAGTTCTGTTGTTGAGTAGTACTCAAGTCGTGCCACAAGTCCAAACCGATCGCGGAGTGGACCCGTGATCATTCCAGTACGCGTCGTGGCACCGACAAGCGTGAACGGCTGCAAAGTAAGTCGAATCGACGAGGCCGCGGGACCTTTACCTACGACAATGTCAAGCTGGAAATCTTCCATGGCCGGGTACAGAATTTCCTCGACGACACGCGACAAGCGATGAATTTCGTCAATGAACAACACATCACGGTGACCCAACTTGGTGAGTATGGCGGCAAGGTCGCCTGCGCGCTCGAGTGCCGGACCTGATGTGACATGTAGCGCAACCCCCATCTCGGCTGCGACGATGCCTGCCATGGTGGTCTTGCCAAGGCCGGGAGGACCCGCAAGCAAAATGTGGTCGGCCGCTTCACCTCGCTGACGAGCAGCACCCAACACGATGTCGAGATGATTCTTCAGCTCTTGTTGACCGACAAATTCGTCGAGTTCGCGCGGACGCAAACCAGCTTCTTCAGACGCCTCATGATCATGATGTAGGCCCGGGTCGAGAAATTCCTCACGCACGACGTGCCCCCAGGCTCGTCAGCGCGTCACGCAACAATGACTCTGCATCACCCGCTGAGCCGATGTCGCGCAACACGTCGCGAATTTCGTCATTGCCGTAACCAAGGCCGACAAGTGCCTCTCTCACGGAACCAATAATCGATGCAGGTGAACTTGTTCGCCCTGAGATGCTGTCGAGAGCATTGCTCGTGATCTTGCTCTTCAATTCGACCAGCAATCGCTCGGCAGTTTTCTTGCCGACCCCCGGGACCAATGTGAGCGCAGACAAGTCTGCGGTTGCGACGACGTCGACCAGAGAGTGTGGTGAATGAACCGCGAGAATCGAAAGTGCCAAAGACGGACCCACTCCGTGCACGGAAATAAGCAACTCGAATGTTTCCTTCTCGTCACGACTGAGAAAGCCATACAGAGTTTGTGCATCTTCACGAATGTGGTGATGCACATGAAGAAACGCGCTCGTGGTGGGTTCAAGTTCGGCGAAGGTTGCTGGGGTCACCGCACACAGGTAGCCGACGCCACCAACCTCGAACAACACAATGTTTGGATGGCGTCGTTCGATGACCGAACCACGAAGCGACCCGATCATGCGACACCCCGCGGACGGTGAGCATTGAGTAGCGAGCTCGAACATGCAATATGACACAGCGCGATAGCAGCGGCATCGGCGGCATCGGCGGGCTGCGGTGGCCGCGAAAGTCCGAGCCGAGCTTGAACCATGCGCTGCACCTGTGATTTGTCAGCGCCACCCCACCCGGCAACCGCATCTTTCACTTGACTAGGTGTGTATTGCTGCACATTCAGCCCTCGCAGTGCTGCCAACGACAACGCCACACCACTTGCCTGGCCGACCGACATTGCGGTACGGACATTGTTCTGAAAAAACACGCGCTCGACGGCGACTTCGGCAGGTTCGTATTC
>JBJTGC010000079.1:0-2393 GCA_046093725.1 Actinomycetota bacterium | reverse complement strand
GCATGCCGCAACGTCGGCCTCGACTATGCGCCCACCATCTCCGACACGGCGCGTCAGAAGTACGAGGAGCACTACCTCATCTCGCTCGATGGCAGAGCCGTTCGAGCCGAGGCGCACCTGCGCCGAGGCCGCAAGACGCACCTGTTCCGTATCAATATCTATTTGGATGACGAGCGCCAGCGGGTGGTGGTTGCATACATCGGAAAGCACCTTCGCGGCAAGCGTGACAACTAGTCCACCGCCTACATTGGCGACATGACATCTCCGGTCTTCGCCCTCTCCGACAAGTACATCGAACAAAGCGCCGCCCTCGACCCAGGCACTGCCACGTACTTGGGTATTCCCGGATACGACCACCTCATGACTGACTTCAGCCCCGCTGGACATGCAGCGCGCGAGGCTCTCTCGCGTTCAACGCTCGCCCAACTCGACTCATTGGCCACCGACTCAGATGATGACCGTTTGGCCGCAGGGGTGCTCCGTGAAGGACTGCAAGCCGACATCATGGCGTTCGATGCAGGTGACCACTTGTCATCTATTCGCATCATCGCCGGCGATGTCGATGCAGCGCGCTCGATCTTTGACCTCATGCCCACCGACACGTCTGCTGACTGGGAAGTCATTGCCAAGCGTATGGCGAATGTTCCGGGAGCATTCGCAGGAATGCGCGAGTCATGGTCACTTGGAATGGAGCGCGGTATCACCGCATCGCTGCGCCAGGTCAAGGGTCAAGCAGAACAACTGTCTGCGTGGGCCGGCACACCGAGTGAGCCAGGGTTCTTCACCACCTTTGCTGAGTCTGCGTCGTCTGTTCCTGGTGCACCGATGGATGCATTGCGTGCAGCCGCTGCAGATGCAAGTCGTGCGATGGCGGAGACCGCCGACTTCTTGATGAAACAGTACGCACCGCGCGCACGTGCCGAAGATGGCTGTGGTCGCGATGCACACGAAGTTGCACGTCGCCGATTTCTCGGCATGCAGATATCTGCAGAAGATGCATACGAGTGGGGATGGGAAGAAACCATGCGACTCGATGCTGAAATCAAGAAAGTCGCTCAGCAAATAGTTCCTGGTGCATCAGTGAACGAAGTGCGCCACCTGCTCGACACTGACCCGAATCGTGCTGTGCACGGGGAAGAGAACTTGCGCGCATGGTTGCAAGAGCTGATGGACGAAGCAATGGATTTCTTGTTGTCGAACGGACACTTCGACATCGACCCGCGAGTGCGCACGGTTGAAGCGATGATCTCGCCTCCTGGCGGTGCTGCAGCCATGTATTACACCGGGCCGAGCGAAGATCTCTCTCGCCCCGGTCGCACGTGGTACCCCGCAAACGGACGCAGTGTGTTCCCCCGTTGGGGCGAGCCCACAACCGCGTATCACGAGGGCGTTCCTGGCCATCACCTACAAATCGCAGTCGCAACGGTGAATCGTGATCGTTTGTCGCGTTACCAACGCAACACGTTCGTGTCTGGTCATGGCGAGGGTTGGGCGCTGTACGCCGAACGCCTCATGGATGAATTCGGCTTTCTCGACAACCCCGAATATCGACTCGGCTATCTGTACGCGCAAGTGTTCCGCGCAGCTCGTGTGGTCGTTGACTGCGGTGTGCACTGTGGCCTTCCCATTCCGAAGCATTCGTCATGGCACGCAGGCGAAGCGTGGACCCCAGACCTGATGTTTGAGTTCATGAACGCTCGCTCATCAAGCGATGAAGAATTCAACTGGAGTGAAGTCAACCGTTACCTCGGCTGGCCAGCACAGGCAATTTCTTACAAGTTGGGTGAACGTGAGTGGCTGGCTCTGCGTGACGAAGCAAGAGCGAAACACGGTGCGTCATTCAATTTGCGTGACTGGCATGCATTCGGTCTCAACCTTGGCAACTTGGGTCTCGACTTGTTGAAGAGCGAGATGCGTCGCTTCTGATCACATGACTCGTCGCCGCAAAGTTTTGTTGTCTATCACCGTCATTGTGGTGGTGTTCGGCGTTGCCGTCAGCACATCGGTTGTGTCGTATGTGTTGGCAAACCCAGGCGTTGCTGTGCAACAAAACGTTGCACAGTGGGCACGCAACAACAACTTGGGAGCCGTCGTCAACGTTCTTGAGCTGTGGTTGCGCACTGATCCACCGTCCACCGAGGTGGCGACTGAGCTGGGTCTTGCAACAGATGACACCACGAACATCGACGACACTGACATTGACGACGCAGCATCAACCTCGACAACAATCGAAACGACGACCACCAACACACTCCCAACCTCAACTACCGCCGAGACAACAACCACCACCACCAACCCTGCCGACATCGTCGCGAACACCACGGCCACTGGTTCACAAGGTGACATCGACACCGGCGTTCCGGCCCCTGTCGCCACCACGACAACAATTCCTG
>JBJTGC010000078.1:0-5117 GCA_046093725.1 Actinomycetota bacterium | reverse complement strand
AACGTGTATGTGCCAACAGCCTGCGTTCCATTCTCGTCAATATGGGGTGATGAAACAGTGAAGTCAAGAGCCTTGTTTGATTCGTTCCATGTCGGTGGAACAGGGTCGTAGATAGCTGCGTTGGTAGCCAGTAGACCAGCGAGTCCGGTGCCGCCCTTGAAGCAATTGTTCAGGGACCAACTCACAGCTCGTACACCCCATTCATTGAGGGTGGAGAGTGCTTGGTCTCCGATGTAGGGAAGCCATGACTCGTAGGTCTTGATTACTGGGGACACACCGATCATTCCGCCGCAGGCGGTAACACTGCCCGAAAAATCCTTCCCACAGGACTTCTCCATGAAACCTGCAGGGAGTGAGCCGGTGGGTACGACTTTTCCTGCAACGTATACCCTGGCAACATGACCTCCGATTGTGTAACTGCTGGACGACGCACTGGCTGCGCGCGAGGAAACATTTCCGTCGGCAATTCGTGCCGTGAACCAACCTGATAGTGAGTTAGGAAGACGCAAGGTCATTTCGATGTACGTGTCGGTCAAGTGTTGCTTGTAGGTGACCTCAGGTCGGCTTCCCGCGACAGTCTTGAACTCACTGTTTGGTACGCCCCTCACTTCATAAGTGGGCGGGACCGGGCTGGCGTTTTGCCCAATTCGTTCTACTGACAATGAGAACAATGACTGTTGAAATTTCCAACTGTCACTCACGCTTTGGTTGTTGGTGAGCATTTCAGATAGCACGAGGTACTCCTCGCCATCTGCTGCCTTCCAACGCGACACAGAGGATCCTCGGGGAATCTCAAGACTCTTGTTCTCCTCGAAAACGGTCTCTTTCCCGATGTACGAGATGAACGTTGCATCTTGTGCTGATTCTTTGGACTTACCGATACGGACTGCCTCGATACAAGAGAACTCAGTGGCTGATAGGCATTTGCCCAGCACTGAACGCGCAGAGAGTAACGACAGAGGGCGAGGTGCACACTCTGCTTGGGTGGTTGATGAACAGAGGATGTCATCTGATGTGGGCTTTGGGTCCGTGGTGCTGAGAATCGATCGTGTGGAGATCCAGGATCCCGGAATGTTCCCCCCAGTCAAAAGCCAAAGTAGGCCGACGGACTTTTCGCGAGCTGCGGTTAGTTGATTAAGGAGAGTGTTGGTCGGATCAATCTTGTCGTCATTAGCCGTGGCACGAATTGCACCAGAAAGTACGAGGAGTGCAACCATTGATACAACTGTCAAACCATTGGCAAACTTCACACGTCGTTTCATGTTTCTCTCCGGTTGGTGTTCTCAGCGTTCGTCGCGAACAAACGGCACACCAAGCGACTTTGGTGCGCCGAGCGCGTTGGTGCTGCCGGGTCGACTGAGTGCAATCAACGAAATGAGAGTTGCCACGTACGGCACCATCTGCAAGAAGGCCTGCGGGATGAAGGTGATGTTCTCTGCTTGCAGTGTGTACGGAAGCTGCAGAGTGAAGCCGAACAACACCGCACCGAGCACCAGTCGGATTGGACGCCAACTGGCGAACACCACCAATGCCAGTGCAATCCAGCCAACACCGTTCGTAGTTGCTGCCTGGTGCCATGCTGCGCTCTCGGCGAGCATCAGCCAAGAGCCGCCAAGACCCATCAGCAATCCACCGAACAGTGTGTATCGAATGCGAATGGTTGACACCATCAGGCCTTGCGCATCGACTGTTGCTGGATCATCTCCAGTGGCACGAACTTCGAGACCGGGTCGTGTGCGGAACAGATACAGCGATGAGAGAACGGCTGCGGCCAGCGCCACATACGTGATGATGTCTTGCTCGAAGAGAATTGGTCCGAGCAAGGGAATGTCGGTAAGCGGACCAAATGTCATGTCCGTCAATTTCACAGAGATGGTCTTGCCTTCATACGGCTTTCCCAGATAGTTAGCTAAACCAGTACCGAAGATGACGAGAGCAAGACCAGACACGATCTGATTCGCTCGCAACACGACTGCAAGAATTGCGTGGATTCCGGCAAGTAGGGCACCGGCAAGCGAACCGACGATGAGGCCCACCCACACGCTGCCCGAGGAATCTGCCGCGATGAAGGAACTGATGGCCGCGGTTAACAACACGCCTTCGACCCCGAGGTTCAGCACGCCGGATCTTTCAGTGAAGAGTGCGCCGAGTGCCGCGAGAATCAACGTGGTGGCGAGAGCGACTGAGTCACCTGTCATCAGCACCCAGATGTTCTGGTTCATGCCGTCACCTCCGAACCAACTGCAGGAGTTCGCACAATGCGAATCTTGTAACGACGGAACGCTTCGCCGCCGAGAGCAAAGAGCAAGATTGCTCCTTGCAGCATGACTCCGATGTGAATGGGTGTGTCGGTCGAAATCTGCAATTTGTCACCACCTGAACGCAACCCAGCGAACAAGATGCCGCTCACCACAACAGCAGCCATGTTGTTGCGTGCCAACGCAGCAATCACGATTCCTGCATACCCGTAACCCAAAGTGACGATGCCGGGATCGAGGCGTTGAAAAGACCCGACAATCAAAGTGGCGCCACCCAAACCGGCGAGCCCACCAGAGATGAGCATCACTTGCACGGTGGTGCGACGAGAACTGATGCCGGCGTAACGCGCGGCGCGTGGTGAATCACTGATCACTTGGATGCGGTAGCCAAATTCTGTACGGCGCACGACCCAATGGAGCGCAAGGGACAAGAGAACGATGACAAAGAAGGTCGGGTACATCTTCGTGTCACCGATTGGCGAGAGCATTGCCGAGTCGGGTACCTGACGGCCTTGTGGGAACATCGAGTTAGGTGCGCGGAAGTAACTTCCGGACCGGTAAATGAAGTGATTCACCAAACTTGCTGCGACGTACGTGAGCAACAGTGTCGTCACGATCTCACTGGTGCCAAGGCGCGCCCTCACCCATGCCGGTATGGCAATCCATGCAGCACCACAAAGTGCACCACCGATGAGCACCAGCGGAATCATGATGAAACTTGGCAGGTTCTCACCGAAGAAGAGTCCGAACCAGGTTGCACCGATCATGCCGACATACAACTGACCTTCACCACCGATGTTGTAGAGGTTCATTTGAAAGGCGAAGGCGGCCGCGATTCCGGTGCAAATCAGCACAGTTGAGAGCCCGAGAGTGTCAGTGATTCCGGTGGAGGAAAAGAAACCATCGCTGAGCATGTTTGAGTACGTGTCGCCAACGGAATGACCCGTGGCGAGGAGGAACAACGCTCCGGCGAAGAGTGCCGCCAGCACCGAGATGAGAGGAACGAGAACACCAAGCCGCCTCGGTGTCTCTGTGCGTTGTTCAAATTGAAGTCTGAATGGTGCGCGCATCAGGCACCTCCCGCCTGTGCAAGACCAGCCATGGCCGCACCGACTTGCTCAAGTGATGCGGTGGCTCCAGGGGTTTCGTGCACGATGGCGCCGCGATAGATGACAAGAACGCGATCAGCAAGCGACATGATTTCGTCGAGATCTTCAGAGATCAACAGAATTGCCTGACCAGCACTACGTGCATCGTCGAGCAATCGACGAACAGTCTCGATGGCTCCAACGTCTAGTCCGCGAGTTGGAGAGCACACCACGAGCAATTTAGTGGCGGTGCGACCACCCGAAAGCTCACGTGCGAGCAACACTTTCTGTGCATTTCCACCGGACAACTTGCGAGCTAGATGCTCTGGGCCATTTGCTTTGATTTCGAATTCATCGATCAGTCTGTTCGCCTCGGGGCGAACGTTCGCACGATCAACCACGACACTGCGGTCGCGCGTGAGAAGAAGATTGTCGAGGATGCTCATTGACGGTACGAGGCCGACGCCGAGACGATCTTCGGGTACATACGCCAGTCCGAGCTCGCGAGATGCAATCGGCCCGCGATCTGTCGACATTGCTCCGCCAATCGAAATTGTTCCGGACGTCGGCGAAAGCAGTCCGGCGATGACATCTGCAAGTTCGCGTTGGCCGTTACCTGCGACTCCTGCAATGCCCACCATCTCACCCTCATGCACATTGAATGAGATGTTTGACAGGACATTGACACCGCTCGCGACCAGGCTCACGTCTCGAATCTGCAGCACTTCGTGTCCGATCGGGTGTGATGCTCGCTGAGCGGCCAAGTCGATGTCGCGGCCCACCATGAGGCGAGCAAGTTCTTTGGCGTCAGCTTGACCTTTGCTCGAAACATGACCCGTCACGCGACCGTTGCGCAATACCGTCACTCGATCAGAGATACGTGCGACTTCGCCAAGCTTGTGGCTGATGAAAACAACAGACTTTCCAGTTTTTGTCATTGCATGAACGTTTTCGAAAAGCTTCTCGACTTCTGCTGGAACCAGCACTGCAGTTGGCTCATCCAACAACAAGATTTCGGCGCCTTGGTAGAGCGCCTTGACGATTTCCACGCGTTGACGCTGGCCGACTGAAAGGTTGCCAACAGTTGCAGTGGGGTCAACAGGCAGTCCGTACGTGTCTGCGACGGCTGCAACTGCATCGTTCAACTCTGCACGATTCAACTTGAAAGAAAGGTCACGCGAGCCGAGCACCACGTTTTCGGCAACGGTGAAACGGTCAACAAGACGAAAATGCTGATGCACCATTGCAATGCCGTGCTGCAGGCCAGCTCGCGGAGACGAAAGCTGAATAGGAGCACCGTTGCGCAAGATGCGGCCTGCATCTGGTTGGTAGAGACCGCAGAGCATTGAAGCGAGGGTGCTTTTTCCTGCACCGTTTTCGCCAAGAAGTGTGTGCACTTCGCCAACTCTGATGTCGAAATTGACATCGTCGTTGGCCAGTACGCCGGGGAATCGCTTGACGATTCCTATTGCCTCTCGTGCTACTGGGGCCGCACCACTTGCGTGGTGCGGCCCCTGGGCGCCTTCATGTGTAGAAGACGTCATGTCGTGTGGGATCAGCCCTTCGGCGATCCGAGGACGCCTTCAACGAAGTAGTCCATGCTCAACAGTGCGCCAAGCTCGGCCTTCTCGCCGGCCTTCAACACTTCGTCGCCGTCCTGATTCTTGATCGGTCCGGTGAACGGTGCGAACGAACCGTCCTTGATGGCTGCAGTCTTTGCTTCGATTTCTGCAACTGCGTCAGCATTGACGAGCTCTGAGGGATCGGCGAG
>JBJTGC010000077.1:0-2306 GCA_046093725.1 Actinomycetota bacterium | reverse complement strand
GTGACCGCGATGCCGTATGCAGCGGCCAAGGTGCATTTCTTCTGAAGAACCCAGAAGACATCGAGAGCGTCTTTTTCCGTATGGCTCCAGAGTCTTTGTTGTTGCCGGTCGTCATACTTGCCACGCTCGCCACGATCATTGCATCGCAGGCGCTCATCTCTGGGGTGTTCTCTCTCACAGCGCAAGCAGTACAGCTCGACTACTTGCCTCGCATCGCCATTCGACACACCTCCCAGCAACACTCCGGACAGATCTATGTTCCTCTCGTCAACTGGGTGCTGATGGTCGCATGTGTCGGCCTTGTGTTGGGCTTCCAGACTTCAAGCAACTTGGCCGCTGCATACGGCATCGCGGTCACGATGACGATGGCGATTACAACTCTCATCTTCTTCAGAGTGTTGACCGACAGTTGGAATTGGAGTCGTGCGAAGGCATTTGCAGTCTGTATTCCGATGCTGTTCATTGAATTTGGTTTCCTCGGAGCAAACATCGTCAAGATTCCGCACGGTGGCTGGTTCGCCCTCGCTGTTGGCGTGATCTTGATGGTTCAAATGCAGACATGGCGAAAAGGTCGAAGCTTGGTGGCACTTCGCATCCATCGCGGAGAGCGACCGCTTGAAGAATTCCTCGACGCAACTGACAACATCAAGCGAGTAGACGGAACTGCCGTGTTCATGTTCAAAGACCTTGGCAAGGCCCCACCTGCACTCGTCAATAACCTGCTACACAACAAAGTGCTTCATGATTGCACCCTCATCGTGTCGGTCGACACGACCGATGAGCCGAGGGTCGATCCTTCACGTCGTGCTGACATCAAGAAGGTGGCGCCGGGTGTTTTCCAAGTGCAACTCGAGTTTGGTTTCATGGAAGACCCAAATGTGCCCGACGCACTTGCAAGTCTCGAGCACAGAGGCCTCGTGTACGACCCTGACGATGTCACCTACTTCATCGGTCATGAATCAATCGTTGCTGGCAAGGCACCAGGTATGAACCCCTTGCAAGAGCACTTGTTCGTCATATTGAATCGTGGCGCCGACAGCGCGGTTCGCTTCTTCAATTTGCCAAGTGACCGGGTGTTCGAAGTCGGCTCGCGTGTCGAGATCTAATCGAATCTCGTTCGATTTTCAGGCCGGAACTGGCGGCCATACTGGGGCTGTACGCCACGGAGTGACCGTTTCAACTTGTGACGCAAGGCGAATGAGCACATCCTCGCGACCGAAAGCGGCAACGAACTGGACACCAACTGGTAAGCCATTTGAGTCGAAACCAAGTGGCAGAGACATTGCCGGTTGGCCGGTGATGTTGTACGGGCTGGTGAGTGCCGAATAAGCACCAGCGTGAGCGGCGATGGACGACATGTTCATCGTGTCGAGCAATCCGAGCGGCGGCACCTGGCGCGACAACGTCGGCGTCATCAGTAGGTCATAGTCGGCGAAGAAAACGCCGATTTCTTGTGCTGCACGCTCAAGTTCGCCCGCAGCATGCGCAAGGTCGACAGCTCTTGCTTCTTTACCCATCTCGTAGATGTAGCGCGTCAAAGACTCGAGATCATCGTCGCGCAGTTCTCTCCCCTGTTCACGAAGGTATGCGTCGATATCGACCGCCATTGGCACGCCCATGTAAATCTGCATGCATGCGGCGAGAGCATCGAGAGGAAATGCTGGCCTCGCCACCGCAATTGAGTGACCAAGACTCTCGAGCGTCTTGATTGTCTCTTCGACAACTCGCGCACAGTCCTCATGAACCTCCACGCCACTCGGTGTGGTGAGATTGACAGCAATGCGCAACGACCCAGGTGATTGACCCACTTCTGCGACATACGGTCGCGATGGCGGTGCGATGACGAACGGGTCACCGACATGAGCACCCTCGGCAATGTCGAGCAAAAGAGCAGAATCTCGGACGGTTCGGGTAACTGCATGCGCAATAGAAAGCGGTCCTCGAAACAAACTGCGAGATGGCATCGAGGTGACACGTCCGCGGCTTGGCTTTAACCCAAATAAGCCGCACGCTGCCGCAGGAATTCGAATCGAGCCACCACCGTCGGTGGCATGGGCCGCCGGTACAAGACCCGCGGCAACTGATGCCGCACTTCCACCGGAAGAACCTCCGGTGGAATATCCGAGGTTCCACGGGTTTCGACAGGCACCAAAGAGCACCGACTCGGTGCTGGCATTGCGACCAAGCTCAGGCGTGTTTGTGTTGCCCAGAATGACGAGACCCGCGCGCTTGTAGCGACGCGCCAACTCACTGTCTTCAGTTGCAACTTCATTGCGATAGAGACGAGACCCACCGGTTGACGGAAG
>JBJTGC010000076.1:0-4699 GCA_046093725.1 Actinomycetota bacterium | reverse complement strand
GCATGCCGGTTGCGCCGAGGTAGATGGGAACATCTTTCGCGCGTCGGTCTTGGTACACATAGTCCAACTCGACTCCATCGAGCTGCACGAACTCACCGTGGAAGGTGACCGTTTCATTGTGAAGCAGCGCTCGAACTGCGGTGATGATCTCACGCATCGCACGAATTGGCTTGGCGCGGCTGATGCCCACTTTCTCCGCGAGCGGATCCCACCATGCACCGATGCCGAGAATCACGCGACCAGGTGCGAGGTCATCGAGTGTGCTGAAAGTGGCGGCGAGACGGGCAGGGTTGCGTGTCCAACAATCGACGACGCCAGAGCCGATCTTGATGGTGTCGGTGACGGAAGCAAATGCAGACATCGGCACGATCGCGTCACGTACGAGACGACTATCTGCTTGCCATACAGCTTCGAAGCCTTTGGCCTCGGCGTACTTGGTGTACTCCATGCCCTCGCGAATGGGGTGTGCGTCTTGCAGATAGATGGCCGCAGGTGATGTCATGGTGTCTCCGTATCGGTCAGTCGTCGTTCGAATTCTTCGGCTTCATCGGCAATGTGGTGCGCCATTGTCCGTCGCTTTGACGAAGCGCTTCAGCCACTGCAGGTGCGGTGGGAACCAGGCCGATTTCGCCGACACCCTTGATGCCGTACGGGCTATTTGGTTGCGGACATTCGACAAGTTGAACATCGATCCGCGGAACATCTTTTGCACGAAGAATGCCGAGTGAACGCAGAGTCATGTTGGTGGGAAACCCATTTTCGTCGCTGGGGAAGTCTTCGGTGAGTGCGTATCCGAGGCCCATGTGTACCGCCCCTTCAACTTGGCCCTCACACAGTGTCGGGTTAACGGCACGTCCGACGTCGTGCACGGCGACAACCTTGTCGATGTTTTGAGTTGATTTGTCCATCACCACAAGTTGTGCCGCATATCCAAAGGTCGAGTGGATGGTGGGGTGGTCGACGCCAGGTTCACCAAGGTGTTGGGTCCAATCAATGACGTATTCACCGGTGTAGTCGACATCGAGTTGGCGACCACCAGCGTCGGCGAGTTCGCAGGCTCGCTTCACGCTTGCCGCTGCCATGAGAGTTCCGCGACTACCAGTGGTTTGACCGAATCCGAGTTCTCGTGTGGTGTCGACGATGACACGAATGGACGATGCATCAATTCCAAGTTCTTCCACCGCCACCTGAAGCGCAACTGTGTGCACGCCTTGGCCCATTTCGGTCCAACCGTGGCGAACCTCCACCGTTCCGTCGCTGCAAAAGCGCACGACTGCGCGAGTCACTTCGCGGAAGCCATTGCCTAGGCCCGAGTTCTTCAAACCAAGTCCAAGTCCGGCGGCGCGACCTTGCGCAACTGCCGCATCGAAATGTGGCTTGATCGCATCGAGGCAAGCTTCTGCACCAAGACAACCGTCATCCATGATTTGACCGGGGCCCCACACCATGCCGGGCCGGATGACATTGCGCTTGCGAATGTCCCATCCATCGATGCCGACTTTTTCAGCGAGACGGTCTAGGCAGCCTTCCATGGCGAACTGTGCCTGGTTGGCTCCGAACCCACGGAACGCTCCACACACGGGGTTGTTCGTGCGCGCTGCGATCGCCTGAACGTCGACAGTTGGCGTGTGATACGGACCAGTCGCGTGCCCAGCTGCGCGCTCAAGCACCTTCATGCCGACACTCGCATACGCACCAGAGTCGCCAACCATGCGCGCGCGTACGGCAGTCAGCTTTCCGTTTGCGTCGCAGCCGACGGTGTACTGCATGTGAATGGGATGCCGCTTGGCGTGAATCAGCAAACTCTCTTCGCGTGACAGTGTGCACTTCACCGGACGCTGAAGCTTCCACGCAGCAAGTGCCGTTTGGGCTTGGTTCGACATGTCTTCTTTGCCGCCGAAAGCACCGCCATTGGAGACCAACTCAACGGTGACTTTGGACTTGTCAACGGCGAGCACTGCACAGATTTGGTCTCGGTCGTCCCACACACCCTGACCACCGCTGTACACGTGCATCGTGCCTTTGGCGGTGTCGGGAACAGCAAGTGTTGACTCTGGCTCGAGGAACGCATGTTCGATGCGCTGAGTTTGAAAAGTCTCTGAGACGACATGCGCGCTGGAGGCCAAAGCTGTATCGACGTCACCACGCATGTATTCGCTGCGAGACAACACGTTGTCGTTTGTGCCCCATACGGCAATTTCAGTGTCTTCGATTGCTGCGTGTGCATCGACGATTGTGCGAAGCGGGGAGTAGGTGACGCGAACTTTCTGTGCAGCGGCTCGAGCAATCATGCGATTCTCCGCGACGACAATGGCAAGAACATCGCCGGCAAATGAAGTACGACCTCCAACTGGAATGAACACCGGCCAGTCTTTATGAATGAGGCCAACGCGAAGGTCACCGGGCACATCGGCAGCGGTGTAGACGGCTTGTACACCTTCGGTTGCTTCGGCCTCGCTGGTGTCGATTGCAAGAATTTCCGCGCGTGCGTGTTCTGTGAGATGAAGTGCGGCATGCAACATGCCGTCGACACGAATGTCGTCAACGTAGCCACGGTCACCGAGTGCCAACTCGGATGCTTCGTACTTGATTCCTCGTGATCCGACACCACCGGGAAGAGCGGGTGACACTGGTACGCCTTTGGCTACAGCATCGATCGCATCGAGCACCTTCACATAACCGGTGCAGCGACAGAGATGAGCCCCGAGGTGTCGAGCCATGTCCTCGCGCTTGAGGTCGGCACCCTTTTTGTCCACTTGGGACTTGGCACGCATCACGATTCCGGGAATGCAGAAGCCACATTGCAATCCACCGCATGCCGCGAAGGCATTGGCATACGTATCCCGTTCGTCATCCGGAAGGCCTTCAAGCGTGGTGATGTTCTTGCCACGTGCCTTCTCAATCGGGTACTGACACGACACTTGTGCTTTGCCATCAATCATGACGGTGCAGCAACCACATTGGCCAGAGGGGGAGCAGCCGTCCTTGGGTGAGGTGACGTTCAGTTCGTCGCGCAACGCAGACAAGAGGTGAGGGTGAGAGCCCGACACCGTCACCGGGGTGCCATTGACGACGAGATCGACGGCCTGGCCAGCGACAGGGCCAACTGCAGGGTCTGCGTCAATGCTCATGCTTGAACTTTATACGATTTGTAAAGCGGAAACCTTTGGAAATCAAGGGGTTTGGAGACCCCGATGAGGGCGACAGGGATAATCTGCGCCTCGTGGGGGCGACATTCAAACGTCGTGTGGTGACAGTTCCGGCAGTCATTCTGGGCGCCGTCGCGTTGACAGCTTTGAGCCCGCTCTGGTTGCCACTGTCGTTCTTGGTCGACATCGTGCGACGACGATTCCGATGTCCGGTTGCTCGACTTCTCAGTTTCGCGACGTGTTGGGCCTGGCTCGAGAGCATCGGAGTGATCGTCGCAGGGGGATTGTGGCTCATCGGACGATCGACGTCGACGGAAGCTCATTACGCACTACAACGATGGTGGGCGTCTCGACTGATTGGTTCGCTTCGAGCAACCTGTGGTGTGCGCATCAACGTCAGTGGACTTGACGACATTCCACCTGGTCCCGTTATCGCGCTGTGTCGACACGCGAGCCTGGCTGATTCGTTGGTGAGTGCTTGGCTCTTTGGTTCGAAAGCTGGTCTTCGGCCTCGATACGTGTTGAAGAAAGAGCTTTCCTTTGATCCGTGCCTCGACATTGTCGGGCGGCGCATCCCGAATTATTTCATCGACAGATCTTCGCCCGACACGAACTCAGAACTTGATGGCATCAAAGCAATGGCCCGAGGGATGGGAGCCAATGACGTCGCTGTCATCTTTCCTGAAGGCACTCGTGCCAATCCGGCAAAACGTGAGCGGCTGCTCAGCAAGTTGGAAAATCGAGATGGTGACCGCGCTAATCGACTTCGTGCACTGCGGCATGTGTTGCCGCCAAGAGTCGCCGGTGCTGCTGCACTGTTCGATGCGGTGCCCGAAGGAAATGTGGTGGTGGTCTGGCATGTGGGTTTCGAAGGCATGGACACATTCGGCGGCATCATTCGACAGTTGAGCGAGCGATCAGTTGATGTGCACATCGCCATCGAGCCACACATGCGTCACAACCTGGCGGGACAGCCACTTGCCACCTGGATTGATTCGGTGTGGTTGGATATCGATGCGAAGGTTCACGACCTTCTGGTCAGGAGATGAACATGTTCGGTGACGCAATGACGAATGCGGCACTTGCCATTGCAGTGGTGATGGTGGGTACATGGCTGGTGAGCGTGGCGCTGAAGAACGCCTCAATTGTCGACATCGTGTGGGGCGTTGGTTTCGTGGTGGTGGCGTGGGTGATGCAACTCACCATTGACGGTGACTCGACGCGCCAATGGATGATCACGGCACTTGTGTCGATATGGGGATTGCGTCTTGCTTCATATCTCGCGCGTCGCAACATCGGTCACGGTGAAGATTGGCGTTACGTCGCCATGCGCAAGCGATACGGTCGGAGATTTCCGTTTGTCAGTTTGGTAACGGTGTTCGGCCTGCAAGGCGTGGTGATGTTCCTCGTGTCATTGCCAGTGCAGCTCGGACATGCCGACCCAGAACCGAGCGTCGGTCCGATCGCTGTCATGGGACTTTTGGTGTGGGTCGTCGGCATCGTGTTCGAAGCCGTGGGTGACCTGCAGTTGCGCCGTTTCAAATCTGACC
>JBJTGC010000075.1:0-6061 GCA_046093725.1 Actinomycetota bacterium | reverse complement strand
GTCATGTTCCCAGCAGCAGAACATGATGGTTCATGGGCGGAAGCATTTGCGAAGTTGGTCAAAGACGGTCGGCGTCGATCGATTGAAATACGCAAAGACTACTGCACAGCTATCGATTCGCGGCACGAGTGCGTGCCGCTTCTCGAGCGCGCCGGATTCGTGGGTGGTTATCGCGGTTGGGTGTTGCGCGACTGACCAAGCGATCGCAGGCCCGCCCAGGCCAAGCCGCCAATCTGTCGGCCAATTGCGACCGGGTCGAAAGTGTCACCACTTGCAACCAGATGCCGACTTACTGACTCTGACATACCGACAAGCCCGTACGCCATGGTGCGTCGCACAGATTCGCTGATATCAGCAGCAATGAGTGGAGCAATGGCATCGGCGATGGCACGTTCCACACGTCGAATGGCTCCTGCAAATTCCTCGTCAAGGCGCGCTCCACCACCGAACAGCAAGTTGAATGCGTCCTGGTTGGCAAGTACCCAACCAAAGTACGCGATCATTCCTCGCTCGGTCTGTTCTCGTCCGTCATCAGAGTCGATTGCAGCTTTGGTGATAGCTGCAATGAGATCATTTCCGACGACGTCGAGAAGCTCGAGATACAACTCGCGTTTGCTATCAAAGTGTTGATAGATAACTGGTTTGGTAACACCAATCGCATCGGCGATATCCACCATTGATGTTTCGTGATAGCCACGGTGAGAGAAAGCGACGAGAGCCGCATTCAATATCTGTTCCCGACGGTCGCCAGAGATGTGTCGTGTGGTCATCTCAGAGTCCGCGTTCCCGGTCGTCACGTTCGGCGGCCTTCACCGCATAACCGAGCACGATTGATGGTGCGAGCAACACTGATCCGACTATCAAGCTCACGACGACGACGGTGACCAGTGGCCCAGAAAATCCGATGGCGAATGCGATGACGAAACAGCTGATGCACAGCGCGTACAACAGGTAGCCAATGCGATTGGCGAGCAACGTGTAGTGAGCGATGCGGGCCCGCTTTGCACGAACTGGGTCGATGTTTTTGGAGGCGTTGCTCATGACTCTTGCCAGCGTAAGCGACTACAGGTTGGTGGGGGTGAGCCTGGCCACATTCTCGTAGAAGAAATAGAGGGTCACGAGAAATGGCATGACCGCGAGCGTACGAAGAAGTACCTGTCGGCCAAGACGACGGCCGAGGAAGCCACCCAACCACCACACGAGGACTGCTGCGATTGCCCACATGAGAGTCTGAGGAATTGCAGACGGATCATGCAACCAACCTTCGCTCAGCACATCTCCATCTGTGTCAGCGGCAGAAGCCTGGTCGGTGGTGGTGGCCGTCGATGTTGGTGCAGGAGTCCAGCGATCGGAAGTTGTGGCGCTTTCCTGAAGATCGGCTGACACGATGAGGCGATTCGCAGATGTCCACTTCGGGTGGCACGTAACGAGTGTCAGGACTCCTTTCAAAGGATCAGTCGTCTCCAACACTTCAACCGCTGATGGCTTGACGATGTCGACTGATCTAACTGCGTAAGTGAACACGCCTCGCCGCGTGGTGACAGTGATGATGTCACCTTGGTTCAACTTGTCGAGATCCGCGAATGGTGCTCCGAAAGTAGTTCGGTGACCAGCAATTGCGGAGTTGCCGAGACTTCCAGGTAACGCTGAGTCAGGGAAGAGACCCGGCCCTTTCTTGAGCGCTTTGTATGACACGCCGGCAACAATCCAGTCGTCGACGTCAATTTTCTCGATGGTGATCTTGCCGATGGCCTCACCGACGTCGATTCCATTCGATTCAATGGCTGACTGAGGAGTCGTGGACGACGATGTCGACGAAGTTTCTGGTGTCGACGTGAACTCCTTCGCGAGCTCGCTCTGGAAACGCGATGTTTGAAGTCCGGTACCCCACAGTTGATACGCGGTGAAACCGAGCAGAAGGAGCCCAGCCCAGATGAGGGTCTTTCCAAGCACGCCGAGCAGCACATGTGAGAGAGATGTTCGACCCTTGTCTCTAGCGGGGGTGCGAGCCATGCGACAACGCTATTGGCGCATCGGTCTCATCGAGCAGCACAAAGGAGGCCAGATGGTCGAAGGGGTGCCATCGGCGTCTGGTCAGTAGCGTGAAGTCGTCATGACATCTGTGCCGGTGGTCTCATTTCGCGATGTTGTCGCCGTTGCTGGCAGCTATCCGGTGCTCGCCGGAGCAAACTTCGATGTCCAGTTGGGCGAAATCGTGCTGCTCTCCGGCCCGAATGGAGCCGGCAAGACTTCACTGCTTCGAGTGTGCGCAGGGTTGTTGCCAGTTGAGCGTGGACAGGCTCATGTGCTCGGAGTCAACTTGGCACACGACCGCGCAACTGTGCGCGAGCGCGTCGGAATTCTCGGGCATACCAATGGCCTTTATATGGATCTCACTGTGCGCCAGAACATCGAGTTTTGGGCCGGGCTGATCGGCGCTTCAACAGATGAAGTGGATGTCGCACTTTCACATGTGAGCCTCAGTGGACGACTTGCAGATGTGCGTGCATCACAGTTGTCAGCTGGTCAACGTCGCCGAGTGGCTCTTGCACGTCTCATCATTCGGCGGGCAGAACTTTGGCTGCTGGACGAACCACACGCCGGGCTCGACGCGCAGGCTCGTGACGATCTTGACGCAACATTGCGCGCGGCAGTTGAGGCTGGCGCAACCGTCGTCGTCGCTTCACATGAACTTGAGCGAACAGAACGACTTGCGACGCGACGTGTTGTTGTCGATGGTGGAGTGGTGCGCCAATGAGTGCAGCACCCACCTCGATGAAGCGGCTTGTCAACGTGGCAAGAATTGTGATGCTCAAAGATCTTCGAGCTGAGGTCAACAGTCGAGTTCTTGTGAATCAGGTTGCGCCATTTTCTGTCGTCATCATGATCTTGTTTGCATTTGCACTCGACAACGATGGCATCTTGCAACGTGTCGCACCAGGTCTTGTGTGGTTGGCCACAATGTTCTCAATGTTGGTGGTAGTGCAACGGTCTTTTGCGGTCGAAACAGCAGACGGTGCACTCGATGCACTGCGAGTCGCAGGTGTCGACACACGGGCTTTGTTCTTGGGGAAGTCACTCGCACTAGGTGTGCAATTGTGCGCGCTCGACGTCATTTTGGTCACGACCGCTTTTTTCCTCTACAACGTGCAACTTGAGCCATCCGGACTGCTGGTGGTGTTCGTCACGGTGGTGCTCGCCTGTTGTGGGTTGGGTTTCATCGGTACTCTGTATGGAGGCCTTGCGGCAGGCGCTCGGGGCCGAGAAACCCTCCTTCCCTTGCTCCTGCTGCCAGTGGTTGCGCCGGTGCTCATCGGTGCGACGCGCGCCACCGAGGCCGGGTTCAATAGTGGAGGAGCAGAAGTGTCAGAAGGTTGGCCCTGGAGTGGATTACTGCTCGTGTTTGCGGTCATCTTTGGTGTTGTCGGTTCCGTGGCATTTGGCCCGCTGATCGACGAATAGAGACGAACTCCATGTCAGCTACATCGACCCCCACCGGAACCCGCGCGACGCGTGTCCTTGGTCTTGTGACTCTCACCCTCACCGTGTGGCTCATCGTGTTCGGACTGTTCGTGTCCGCCGAGGATGTAGTGCAAGGGTCGACAGTTCGCATCATGTACGTGCACGTCCCGTCTATATGGGTCGCATATGTGGCCTTTGCACTGACTGCGGTCGTCTCTGCGGTGTATCTCTCCGGGAAGAATCGTTCGCTTGCATGGGATCGAGTTGCAGGTGCATCTGCCGAAATTGGTGTGCTGTTCGTGGCCATCTCTCTCATCACTGGAAGTCTGTGGGGACGCCTCACTTGGGGTACGTATTGGGTGTGGGATGCGCGACTGACGAGTACCGCCTTCCTCTTCATCACGTACATCGGATACTTGGCCGTGCGTGGCCTTGGTGGCACATTCAGACAGCGGGCCCGACGCTCGGCAGTGCTTGCTCTTCTCGCAGTCCTCGAGATTCCGCTCGTACATTTCAGTGTGGTCATCTGGCGGTCATTGCATCAAGAGTCGACTGTGGCGAACAGTGGCACTGACGTCGAACTTGATGGGCTCATGTTGTTCACGCTCTTTCTTGGCATAGTGACATTCACAATGTTGTTCGTGTGGATGGTGTTGCACCGTCAACGTGGGCTCTCCCTGCAGGATGCTGTTGACTCACATGGTCTTGACGTGGCAATTGAACAGCGTCGGCAGGAAGCTGAGGTGCGCTGACCATGGAACACGCCTCATTCATCATCGGAAGTTACGTGGTGACATTCGGGTCAATTGCACTGTATGTGGTGTGGTTTCTCCGACGATCCCGTTCCACGGCACAGTTCACAGATGAAAAGGACAAGCCGTGGATCTGAGCCCGCGTACCACAGGTGACTCCACTTCAGGGCAGGGTGCAACACGCACTCGACGTCGCTGGTTGCCAATGGTGATCGTTGCTATCGCGATTATTGCTGGTGGAGTAGTGGTCACGCGATTTCTGACGAGTGCAATCGACTATTACTGCAACGTCGATGAAATCGGCGTGCGCTCTGGGTGTGATGAAGGGCGCCGTATTCGCGTGCAAGGGGTGGTCGTCGAGGGAAGCCTTGCAAAGGAGAACGGCGCAACAACATTCGACCTCTCCTTTCATGACAAGACAGTTCAAGTTCGTTACGAAGGTGACCCTGGGGGGGTCTTCCAAGAGTGCATTCCAGTTGTTGCGCACGGTCGCCTACAGGACAATCTCTTTGCGAGTGATCGCATCGAAGTAAAGCACTCAAACGAATATGTCGAGAAGAACGACAGTCGCATGAAGGAATCTGACGAAGAGGCGGCCGCGTGCTCGGTGCAGCAGGGATAGGGGGGCCGATCGGCCGAGCCTTCTTGTTGGTGGGTTTGGTCGGCGCACTCTTTGGCTTCGTGTCGTGTGTCATGGGCATGCGACAAGAGGACGAGAAAGTGTTGCGTCTGTCGTTGCGCTTTGCCACGTTGTCGGCGGTGTCGGCAGTCGGTGCATTCGTGGCAATGGAGTACGCCATGATCACCAGAGATTTCTCGCTTGATTACATCCAGAAAGTCGGCTCACGATCAACGCCTGCGTTGTACAACTTCACGGCGGTGTGGAGCGCCCTCGAAGGCTCCATTCTCATGTGGCTACTTGCGCTTGCTCTGATGACCGCTTGGGTTGCGTGGCGCTATCGGGCCAAAGTCACCGACCCGCTTGTTGCCACAGCGCTTGCCACCATGTTCGTGACTGCGTTCTTCTTTTTCTTGCTCACCATCGGTCCGGCAAACCCGTTTGCTCCTGGCGAATCTGGTGTCACTGATGGGCCAGGCCCGAATCCGCTGTTACAGAACCACATTCTCGTTCTCTTTCATCCCCCGATTCTCTACATCGGGTATGTCGGCTTCACCATTCCGTTTGCATTCGCCATTGGCGCTCTCGTCACGGGTCGCCTCGGTGAAGGTTGGCTGCTCGAGACACGACGTTGGGCGTTGTTCTCGTGGGGCTTCCTCACGTTTGGCATCGTTCTTGGAGGTTGGTGGAGTTACGAAGTGCTCGGGTGGAGTGGCGTGTGGGCGTGGGACCCAGTTGAAAACGCGTCACTGTTGCCATGGATAACCGGTACCGCATATATCCACTCGGTGCTCGTGCAAGAGCGGCGGGGAATGTTGCGTGTGTGGAACCTTTCGTTGCTCGTCGCTACGTTCAGCCTCACCATTCTCGGAACGTTCCTCACTCGCTCGGGAATCTTGAATTCAGTTCATGCTTTCAGTGAGAGTGACATCGGCCCTTACTTGCTCACTTTCTTTGCGATCGTGGTGGTGGTGTCACTTGTTCTCATTGGTTGGCGGGGCGACCGTTTGCGTTCACCAGGAATCATCGATTCTCCAATGTCCCGAGAAGGTGCGTTCCTTGCGAACAATGTGTTGTTCTCGGTGTTCGCATTCGTGGTGCTGCTCGGAACGGTGTTTCCGCTCATTGTCGAGGCACTTCAGAATCGCCAGATTGTGGTAGGCGAGCCGTTTTTCGACAGCCTCGCAACCCCCATCGGCATCGTCATGTTGTTCCTCATGTGCATTGC
>JBJTGC010000074.1:0-2323 GCA_046093725.1 Actinomycetota bacterium | reverse complement strand
GTGATGAGGTGTTTGACCGACTGAACGGCATCTTCGTCGGAGTGTGGGTTCCCTCAATTCTGTCCCTCGGTGCATTCCTCGTCTCGGCAACCAAGGAGAAATGACGATGTCTCAAGCGGCACTCTTCGGGTTTGGTTGCGTGATCTTCTTCATCGTCCTCACCGGCGCGCTGCTATACGGGATGGCGATGTTCAAGCAGCTTTCAGACCGTTCGTAATTGTTAAGTCAGGAGGACGCGCAATGTGGCGCGTCTCGGGTAATCGTTAGCCGAGAGTGATGGTTCGGTTGGCCGATGGGGAGTTCCCTGCACAGCTTGCTGAAACGGTTGCCGTCTTCGTCTTTGCAGATGAGATACCCA
Source organism: Actinomycetota bacterium (assembly GCA_046093725.1). GTDB lineage: Bacteria > Actinomycetota > Acidimicrobiia > Acidimicrobiales > Ilumatobacteraceae > UBA2093. Next base: position 1,965 of record JBJTGC010000074.1, on the reverse strand, counting down.
ACTGTGTTGCCAAGACCTTGAGCTGAGCTGAGCTGTAGGTGATAGTCGCAACTCCGTTCGAATTCAGCGAGACAGATCGCTTCACGGACTTCTTCCCCTTCATCAAGATTGTGCACTTAGCGCTCGGCGCTCCGCCAATTGACAGTGGTTGCCCGGCTGCCAAAATGGCCGTAGCACCACTTGTCGGGGGCATTGGTCGAATGATCACTGTCGGCCCAGGTCGGGAGGCAAGGTCAATTCTCATTGTCGAAGGCGGTCGCGAGGAGAGCTTCTTCACTCCAGACGAGGCAACGGTATTCGGTGTCGAAACGATGGTGCATGTCGCGCCAGCGGGGCACTGGAAGTCTCCTGTCCCTTCGGTTTTCTTGAATTCACAGGTTTCTGCACCGTTCGGGCAAGGACTGGAGTCGTAGATCGTGCAGTCGGTTGCACCTTCTGGACACGAGACACGTTCATCTCGCACTCGTGAGCGACCCTTCATCTGTGCGAGCCGATCCGCAATTGACGCAAGTTCTGGAACTTCGAAAGCGTCACTATAGGTGTAAGTACCGGTACCAGTTTGGCCCTTCAATTCGCCTGTCGCAGCGGTAATCGTGGCTCGTGCCGTCATTGCGAGTGCCACGCACGCGGAACTGCACATGCCCGAAACGTCTGCATGTCCATCGATCGTTCCGAACACATCGGTGCCCTTCGACGCGGACGACCCCTTGAAAGTGCATCCAAACGCGAGAGGCGAGGATGCGCTAGTGACATTGAGGGAAATGAGTCCGGAGACCGAAGCTCCGACGGAGACGTTCGCGTTCACCGCCATTGAACTCTTTGCGGAGCACTCTGCGGTAAATACTCCATCGGTGATTCCCTTTGATGGAACGGTCATCGTTCCGCTCACGACCTTTACTCCACTGTCAATGTTCAGGGTCGGCTTGCAACTGAGGTCCAACTTTGTCTGCACGCGCGTGTCGGTCGCAAGTCCAATCAACATCTCGCCAGACGATCCAAAGGTTCGAGATCCGTCAGAACAATTGAGAGCCCCGATCGAAACTGCTCCCTGAGCAAGCCCAGCGAGGTTCATCGCAATGTTGAAGTCAGTTGAACCGAGGTCTTCGGCTTGGGCGGGGGTGCCAACTGTGGCCACCCCTGTCACTCCCAGTACGACGGTCAGGAAAACACGACGGAAATGGTGACTGTTGAGACTCATGACCAGAATTTAGTCAATAGATCTCGAGATGTCATGTGGGACACGAATAGGACACCCCCGAGAAATCAGGGCTTCCCCGCAATTTCGGCGCGCTCGGAGGGACTCGAACCCCCAACCCTCTGATCCGAAGTCAGATGCTCTATCCATTGAGCTACGAACGCTGGTGAGTTCATTCTACCAATCGCGTTGTTGGTGGTTTCAGGGTCGGATCTCGTAAAACGCGTTCACGGCGTGGTCGACGTCGAGTCGATGGAATCGTGAAAAGCCAGCGTCTCGCGTCATCTGTTCTGCCGTGCCAGCAGAGAGTCCGAGTGTGCCGAGGCCGGCACCATCGGGGGTCGACATCGCCGATGACATGCAGGAGAGCACGCTGATGCCATACATCAAGGAAGCCATCGGGTTCTTCGTTGCATTCATGGAGAACGAGTCGTGGGCCTTGATGTCGACAAGCAGCCAGGTGCCGTCGTCAGAAAGTGCGTTTCTGATCGACGTCATCATCTGGGCCGGGTGTGTCATGTCGTGGATGCAGTCGAAGGTGGTCACGAGGTCGACCGAGTGGTTCGTTGGAAGCGGGGCGACGCGTGGGTCGACGAAGGTCGCGTTAGTGAGTCCGGATTGCTCGAGGCGTTCGTGTGCTCGGGCCAAGGCATACGTGCTGATGTCATAACCGACGAAGGTGCTGTTTGGAAAGGCTCGAGCCATCAACAAGACCGCACCGCCGGCTCCGCAACCGATGTCGGCGACGGTGATCCCACGACGAAGGGCGT
>JBJTGC010000073.1:0-2265 GCA_046093725.1 Actinomycetota bacterium | reverse complement strand
GCATGCGATCACGATTCATCGTTGCTTCGTACAGTTTCACACTGCCAACAAGTTGTGCTGCGCGGTGTCCGACTTTGTGCACCATGACGTGGTCTGGGTGGCCGTAACCACCGTGCCAGTCGTAACAGGTGAGCACGTCGGCATGTTCCTCGCTCAAGATTGAAGCGAGGCGTTTCGCCGCATCGTCGACATCAGCATTCATGAATGCTCCGCTATTCGAGTTCTGAGCCCAGCCCGTCATGCCGCTGTCTTCATACCCAAGCCATTCCACTCGATGAATGCCGAGTGTCTCAGCCGATGCAAGCGTTTCTTTGCGTCGACGTTCGACAAGACTTTCCCCGGGTGCGAGGTCAGGTGGCACCTCTCCGTGATCTCCATTCGTTGCGACGACAAGAACAACGCGGTGTCCTTCGGCTGCCGCACGTGCAATGGTGCCACCGGTGGAGATGCACTCATCGTCAGGATGAGCGTGCAAGCAGACAAGTGTTCCCATTGGCTAGGCCTGGCGTGCAGCACCAGATGACAACAAGTTGTCGACATTTGTGATGCCCCACGACTCCAGCACTTGCCGTGTGTGTTGACCTGGGTGGGCTGGCGGCACATCGAGAGAAGGTTTTGTGCGCGAAAAACGTGGCGCTGGGGCAGGTTGCACGCGGCCATGGGACTCGACGAACGTTTCTCGCTCGACGTTGTGTCGATGCTTGGCCGCCTCGCTCATGGTGAGAACCGGTGCGAAACACACATCAGTTGCTTCCATGATGTCGCACCATTCGTCACGAGTCTTCGTGGCGAAGACTGCACGAACCTTTTCCTTCAGCGCTGGCCACTTTGTGCGATCCATCTGCGGCGCAAAGTCAGGATCAGAATCAAGCCCGCTCAATCGAAGTAGCTCTGCGTAGAACTGAGGCTCAATGGAACCAATTGACACGTATTTCCCGTCTTTGCATTCGTAGACGTCGTAAAAGTGCGCACCAGTGTCGAGAAGATTGGTTCCCGGCTTGTTCTCATCGTGAAGACCGACGCTCTTGAACGCCCAGAAGAACGTCATCAGCACTGCCGTGCCATCAACCATTGCGGCATCAATGACCTGACCTTCGCCAGACTTCTGGGCCTCGAGCAAGGCTGCGACGATTCCGAGCGCGAGGAACATTCCCCCGCCACCGAAATCGCCCACCATGTTGAGCGGTGGAACTGGCGCTTCGCCCGCGCGAGCGAAATGCGCCAGCGCGCCGGCAAGAGATATGTAGTTGATGTCATGCCCTGCTGCTTGCGAGTACCAGCCCTCTTGACCCCAACCGGTCATACGACCGAACACGATCTTTGGGTTACGCGCCAAACACTTGTCGGGGCCGATGCCAAGGCGCTCCATCACACCGGGGCGAAAACCTTCGATGATTGCATCTGCTTTCTGCACGAGCTGCAACAAAGCTTCGACACCATCGGGATGCTTCAAGTCGAGTGCCACATTGCGTCTGCCACGTTGCAGCAAATCGAAAAATGGCTCCTCTGGTGCCGGACCGTGAACCGATTGTGCGCGCTCGACACGAATCACTTCAGCGCCGAGATCGGCGAGCAACATAGCGGCAAAGGGTCCGGGCCCAATGCCAGCGATCTCGATGATGCGATAACCGCTCAGCGGTCCGGCCATGACGTTCTCCTCAGACTTGACGTGCGTGTTTGGTGATTTCGTCAACGAACATCGGCCAGAGCTGCTCTGGAACGTCGTGACCCATGTCGTCGACCAGCAGTAGCCGCGAATTCGGAATCAACTCTGCGGTGTGCTTGCCACCACTGACGTCGAGCAGAGTGTCGTCAAGTCCGTGAATGACGAGCGACGGCACTTGAATGTTCATCAACTGCTCGTTGCGTCGACCACTTGCGTAAATCGCTGCCAACTGACGCGATGCACCTTCTGGATAGAACATGCGGTCGTATTCGCGTGCGGCACGCTCACGGTTCACTTGCACGTCCCCGTATTTCTTGGACTGCCACACGAGCCAACGCTTCGAACCTTCGATGTAGTCCTCGCGATTTGCTGGTGGTGGCGCAAGCAATGCCTCGAGCGCTTCAGGCTGTGACTGGCCGTACGCGGGGTCACCCGACACCGACATGATTGACGTGAGGGTGAGCACACGGTGCGGATGTTCGATAGTGAGCACCTGAGCGATCATTCCACCCATCGACGCACCAAGGATGTGGGCTCTGTCGATTCCGAGATGATCAAGAAGACCGACAGCATCTGCCGCCATGTCACGAAGCGTGTAT
>JBJTGC010000072.1:0-2332 GCA_046093725.1 Actinomycetota bacterium | reverse complement strand
GCAAACGGGTCAATCGCGCCGCTCGCTCCAGATCCGTCGGCTGCGCTACGCACTATTCGCGCATTGAATGATGAAGCTTTCGATGTTCTTCATTTGCATGAGCCATTCGCTCCTGGGCCAACGCAGACTGCAGTTTTCGTGAAACTTGCACCAATCGTGGCGACGTTTCACATGGCGGGTAGTTCGGCTGGGTACAAGGTGTTTCGTCGTCCGCTCAATCATTTCGTCTCTCGACTTGATGTGCGATGCGTCGTATCGAAAGACGCACTTCAATTGGTGAGTGAGTTCTTTCCCGGTGACTACGAGGTGTTGTTCAACGGTATTGAGTTGAACCAGTACGAGAGACCCATCACCGCCACGAGCACTCGTGAGAAGCGCGCAGTTTTCTTTATCGGGCGCCATGAACCTCGTAAGGGTCTGGAAGTGTTGTTGCAGGCAATGAATCGCCTTTCTGCTGACGTCACTTTGTGGGTTGCGTCCGATGGTCCTGATACCGCACGACTGCGTGCCCAGTACGCGAGTGATTCACGAATTGAATGGTTGGGTCGAATCTCCGACGACGAAAAGGTGCGTCGCCTACAGTCGGCAAGCGCATTCTGTGCACCGTCTCTCCACGGCGAGTCTTTTGGTGTCGTTTTGCTCGAAGCGATGGCAGCTGAAACACCGGTGGTCGCAAGCAATCTCGACGGCTACCAAAATGTGGCAACGCATGATGTTGACGCATTGCTGGTCGAGCCGGGAAACTCGGACGAACTTGCGGCTGCGCTGACGCGCGTCCTTGACGATGCGCCCCTGGCACGCCGCTTGGTCGCAGCCGGAAAGGTGCGAGCTCGTGAGCACTCAATGGACGAATTGGCCGCGCGCTATGAAGTTCTCTATCGCCGTGCGTTGGATATCGAGGCTGCTGCCGGATCCGCCGTTCGGGTGCCCCGTATGCTGAAGAGGTTCGAGGGCCGCTTCTTGCGCGGTTCCCGGGAAAGGACTCGAGTGACATGACCACATGGATCGTCGTTGCAGTCATCGCGGTAGTTCTACTTGTGTTCGTACTTCTGTACAACTCCTTGGTTCGACGTCGAGCCCAAGTTGACAATGCGTGGTCGCAGATTGATGTGCAGTTGCGTCGTCGCCTTGACCTCATACCGAACCGTGTCGTAACTGTAGCGGGGTATGCCCAGTTCGAGAAATCAACGCTTGATGCTGTTATCACTGCACGCCAGTCGGCACTCACCGCCGCGCCGTCGCCGCAGGCACAGGCGTCAGCGGACAATGTCGTGTCGGGTGCGCTCAGGCAGCTTTTTGCGTTATCTGAGGCGTATCCCGATCTGAAGGCCAACCAGAATTTTCTCTCACTGCAAGAGCAGTTGGCGGAAACTGAGAGTCGCGTGGCATATGCGCGGCAGTTCTATAACGACGAAGTTCTCAGGCTTAACACCGCAATTCAGCATTTTCCTACGCTGATTGTCGCACGACTGTTCGGATTCACCGAGCGTGAGTACTTCGAGGCCGGCCCCGAAGCACAGGCACCGCCAAAAGTCTCCTTCAGCTGAATCACTCGTCGTAGTCTCTCTCTGTCATGCATGACTTGATCTCGGCGAACAAACGCCGCACCGCGTTGCTCGTTTCAGGGTTCATCGTCTTTCTGATTCTCGTCGGCTGGGCCGCTGGGTTGTACATCGGAAGCCCGGTGTGGGGGACCGTGGTCGCTCTGGTTTTCTCAGCGCTCGTGTCGTTCGGTTCGTATTGGAAATCAGATGTAATTGCGCTGCGTGTCAGTCGTGCAGTGCCAGCGAATCCTGTGACGTATCAGCGATTGCACAATCTCGTCGAGGGTCTGTGCATAGCAAGTGGTCTTCCGAAGCCAGCTATCTACGTCATCGAGGATGAAGCACCCAATGCCTTTGCCACAGGTCGCAACCCTCGTCATGCTGCGATTGCCGTCACGTCAGGTCTTCTCGACAAAATGAATCGCGTCGAACTTGAAGGTGACTTGGCACATGAGTTGTCGCACATTCGCAACTACGACATTCTCATCTCGACCATGACTGTCACACTTGTCGGTGCGATTGCACTGCTGTCAGATCTTGCTATTCGACTGATGTGGTGGAACGGCGGACGTGTGCGTCGATCAGGCGACCGAGGAGACTCGGGCAACCCGCTGGCCATAGTCGGGTTTGTGCTGCTCATACTCGCGCCCGTCATTGCGGCCATTCTCCAAGCGGCAGTCGGACGTCGTCGTGAGACACTCGCCGATGTGTCGGCATGTCAGATGACGAGGTACCCCCCGGGCCTGATTTCAGCGCTCGAGAAACTGAAGGCAGACACCACTGTGACG
>JBJTGC010000071.1:0-5787 GCA_046093725.1 Actinomycetota bacterium | reverse complement strand
AGTGCAATCAGGCCAGAGCGTGGTGGTGCTCGAGGCGATGAAGATGGAAAACCAGATCGAGGCCGACAAGGCCGGCACAGTGAAGGCCATCAACGTGAAGCCAGGCGACACAGTCGGTGCTGGCGATGTGGTGGTCGTCATCGAATAAGGCTCGCGCCTTGTCGTTGACAATCTGATGATGGAATCGTTCTTCGCGGTGTGGTGCTCCGTGTTGAGTCTCTCGTTCATCTGGCCTCAGGTCTGGCGCACGGTGCGACATGACAGCACTCAAGGATTGTCGGCCTTCGCAGCTGTCTACGGAGTGGTGGGCGCCGGTTTGTGGTTCGCCTACGGACTTGGCGCAGGAAACTCTGCAATCTGGTTCTCAAACGCTTCGTTCATTGTCGCGCAGTCGATCATCATCACGGTGATGTGGCGACACGGCCGAGTGCCACGCGTGATGCTCACACGCTTCGCCACGCTCTTCGCCGCCGTGCTCGTGGTACTGCTACCACTTCCCTCCACAGCTTTCGGCTGGACCGCAACAGTCGTGAGTGCGTCGTCTCTCGTTCCACAGGCAGTTCACGTTGCTCGCGCGGAAAATATGCACGCGATATCACTCGCATCGTGGGTGGTCACCATCATCTCAGCGTCGAGTTGGATGGCGTTTGGATGGGTGATCGATGACCCGGTGATGTCGGTCGTGAACTACATCACGATTCCGATGATGATTTTCATTTTGGTTCGCGCAACCCGCTGGCGCCTCGCCAATGGAATTGCCCTGACGGGTCGAGCACTCGTTTCTGCCTGAAGGCGGAGATTGTTGACGTGACCTCGCAGAGGTCATTCAGCAGATTCAGTCACCGCTTCGGCTAGTGAGGGATGCACGAGAAGTGTGTCGAGAATGTCGACCACTTTGAGATGTGCAGTAACTGCGAGCGCGATCATGCTGATCAGCTCACCAGCGTGACGACCAACGATGGTGCCACCAAGTACAACCCCGGTATTCGGGTCTGAAATGAGCTTCACAAAACCGGTCGGGTCATTGTGGATGAGAGCCTTCGCAGTTGATGAGAACGGCACCTTGGTGACTCGAATTTTACGGCCGAGCGCAAACGCCTCAGCTTCGGCCAGACCGACATCGGCGATCTCAGGTTTGGTGAAGATTGCTGATGCTGCCTTGTCATACGCAAGATGACGATGATCGTCGCGAATGACTCCCATGAGATGTTCTGCGATCTTGCGTCCCTGCATGGTGGCGACGGACGTCAACGGCAACTTTCCACTCACGTCGCCTGCCGCATACACATGCGGCACGTTGGTGCGACACCATTGATCAATGTCGATATAACCCCGAGAATCAAGTGTGACACCCGCCGCCTCAAGATTGAGACCTTCTACATTCGGCTCAGATCCGATGGCCAACACTGCATGCGTGGCTCGCACTTCACGACCGTCGTCACACTTCACGACAACTTCGTCATCAATGACCTCGATCGACTGGGCGCGAGCCCCTTTCAACAGCTTCACGCCTCGCGCCAAGAAACTGTCTTCGAGGGCAGCTGCTGCTTCAGGGTCCTTGCCAGGAAGAACTTGCTGGCGACTGACCACAAGAGTGACGTCGGCGCCGAATGAAGTGAACATGTGGACGAATTCCACGCCGGTGACGCCCGAACCGATGACAACAATGCTCTTCGGAAACACTTTGGGCGGATAACAGTCACGCGTCGTGAGAATTCGAGTGCCATCGGGTTGTGCCCATCCTGGAATTCGTGGTCGCGAACCTGTCGACACCAGTACCGCATCGGCCTCGAGCACTTCTGATCCGTCGGCACCTTCGACACGTACATGCCGATCGTCAACGAATGTTGCGACGCCTCTCATGATGCGAACACCTTGACTGACAAGCAAGTCGGTGGTTGTTGTCTTCAAACGCTCTGTGATGTTGGAGATGCGCTCAGACAACGTTTCCACGTCAACTTCTACATCGTGCTGCTCGACACCCATACCAGCGAATCGTTGGGTCATGGTGAGTGCACCACCGGTGGCAATCATCGCCTTGGAGGGCACGCAATCGAGCAGATGTGCCGCCCCACCAATGATGTCGCGTTCGACGATTGTGACCTCGGCGCCAAGACGAGCAGCGGTGCTTGCTGCCGCATTGCCGGCCGGACCTCCACCGATAATCACGAATCGCTTCGTCATGTTGTCAAACGCTACCGCTGGTCATGTTGTCGAAGTCGACACATACGGCGAAGTTGTCACGGTTGTTGCAACGGTGGTCGACGTTGTTGTTGAAGTCGTCGTCGATGCCGCATCAGTTGCACTTGGCGTGGTGGTGGTAGTTGTTGCGGTGGTGGTCGTTGATTCGAGCGTGGTTCGCGGCGTGAGCCTCATGCGTGGAATTGAGGTGGTCGGCACCGGGGCCTCGTTTGGGCAGAATTGCGAGTTGAAGCCCCATTCATGGCGTGGCTCACCCACGTATTCGAAGTGCATACCGTCAGCGACGGCGAAGTTTCCTCCCCACGCAAAACCCCACTTTCGAAAGATGCGCACGACCTGGCAATTCAACGTCGGCCGCATGCCCTGACCGTTCGTTGACGTGTTGATGTCAAGTGCACCACCCCAGGAGTGTCGAGAGACATTTCCGAAATCATCGGCTAGTCGACTAATGCGACCTTGAAAACATCCTCCGTACCGATTCGTGTTGCGGACATCGATTGCCTTGGCAAGCCCTGCATTGAAGATTTCCGTGAGCGCTCCCTGTAGTGGTCCGACGATTTCCTTGTGACAGTTCGCCCTAATGGGAATGTCCTTGAAGGTGTGAAGCCACTTGATGCTGACGCCGCGCCAGTCGTTGCTGATGTGCAACCTTCCGTTGCCGGCGTCTTTGACACGAAACTCACCCAGCAACTCTTTGAACTTGGCGGTGCCAAGCGTCGAGTCGGGGTCGGGCGCATCCCATGAGCGACGCAATCGATACACCGCACCGTTTCGGAATGTGCCACTTCGCAACTCTCTCTGGAATGCTGCGGGTTCGCCCTCACCAATCACGAGCACCTTGTGCACCTTGGTCGCCATTAGGTCGTCAGCAAATTCTGTTGACACCAAGAGATCACCGTTGTCGACGTGGTCGTCATCAACAATCGCTCCAATTTCGATGTCAAAGGGTTTGCCCCACTTGTCGTTCACCACGAGCACATCACCCACTTGCGCGTCTCGCAGTCGAGCGCTGGTCACTCCAATGGCTGCCCGGCCATCGGACAACACCTCAGCAATCACAGCTCCGGAGATGACGCGGGCCAAGGTCGTGTCGATGGCCATGGTTGCCAGAGGAATCACCCATCCACCACTCACAGTTGCACCAGCACCCTTGCTGACGCGAGCACCGTCGGAGCGACGATGTTCGCGCATCTGCAGTGTCGGAAACCGCACGCCAAAACCTATGAAATTGGTGCGCTTGGCAATTTGCTGGATTCCTCGGACTTGAGCAGTGGAAAACCCTTTGCCACTTGACACCGACATCCAATCGATGAGCAGTCGCCTTGGTCCGGTGAGCGCCGGCACCGCGAGTCGTTCCGGCACAGCTGACACGACTCGATCTTGTGCCTGAACGTTCAGAGACACGGAAGCAAGCGCTACGGAAAAAACGACCGCCCCTCGCGCCATTTGCCTTGCCGTCGTGAGCACAGTGGAACGATAGTTCTGAATCGACCTCCTGCTCTGGTGGGTCGAACAACTACGGTGTAAGGACTGTGAGCGAGGAACTCGACGACCATTCGGCCACGGGCCTCGAAGCAGAGAAAGAACGCCGACTGAACGACATTGCACGTCGACGTTCATCTGGTGGCGAGCCGTACCCATACCGCTTCGACCGCTCACACTCCCTCGCTGATGTTCGCTCAACCCACGGGCAGCTTGAGCCCGGCACCGAGACAGACGCGCAAGTTGCTCTCGCCGGACGCGTCATGTTGAAGCGCGACCAAGGCAAACTCATCTTTCTCACCATCCAAGACCGCACTGATCAGTTGCAATTGTTCGTGTCCAAAGCAGTCGTCGGTGACGAACAGTTCGACGACATTGCCGCACTTGACCTCGGCGACTGGGTCGGTGCTCACGGAACGGTGATGACCACACGCAAAGGCGAACTGTCGGTCAAGACCACATCTGTGGTGTTGCTCTCGAAGGCCGTCCGTCCACTGCCCGACAAGTGGCACGGACTCACCGACACCGATACCCGCTATCGCCAACGTTACGCAGACCTCATCATGAATGAATCGTCACGACGCGCATTTGCTGTGCGGCATGAGATCATCGCGAGCTTCAGGCGCACTCTTGCCGGGCAGGGCTTCATCGAAGTCGAGACTCCGGTGTTGCACGTCGAAGCAGGTGGTGCCCATGCACGACCGTTTCTCACGCATCACAATGCACTCGACATGCAGTTGTTCTTGCGCATTGCTCTCGAACTGCACCTCAAGCGGTTGATTGTCGGCGGCATGGAACGTGTGTATGAGATCGGTCGCGTGTTTCGCAATGAGGGCATCTCGCCGCGCCACAATCCGGAATTCACGATGATGGAGCTCTACCAGGCATTCGCCGACTACAGCGATGTCATGGCTATCACTGAGACTCTCATCACCAATGCCGCTATTGACGCGACTGGGTCGTCCGTGGTGATGATTGATGAGAAACCCGTTGACTTGGCGAAGCCGTGGCGTCGCGTTCGAATGATTGATCTGGTGGCAGAAGCAACCGGGGTCGAGGTGCATCCTTCGCAACCGCGTGCACAGTTGGCCGAGCTCGCCGCTCGACACGATGTGAAAGTCGAAGCACAATGGGGACCCGGAAAGATCATTGAGGAATTGTTCGAAGCCACATCGGAAGCGGCGCTGCGCGAGCCGACGTTCGTGACCGGACATCCTGTGGAGATCAGCCCTCTCGCCCGCGTCGACCGGAATGACGCGTATCTCACCGAACGTTTCGAATTGTTCGTTGGTGGTCGTGAACTGGCAAACGGTTACAGCGAGTTGAATGACCCTGTCGAGCAGCGCCATCGCTTTGAAGAAGAAGAGAAGTTGAAGGCCGCTGGCAACTTAGAGGCTGGCACCGTTGACGAGGACTACTTGCGCGCACTCGAGTTCGGAATGCCACCGACGGGCGGGCTTGGCATCGGCATCGATCGAGTGGCCATTCTCCTTGCGGGTGCCGCTTCCATCAAGGACGTCATCTTGTTCCCCACATTGCGACCGGAGGTCTTCGAACAATGAGTGCTGCATGGGGTGTTGGCCTTGCAACTGTCGGGCTTCAGGGCGAAGTTCTCGACGTTCGATTTCGAGCATTGGGCTGGGGTGATTCAGTTCCGACTGATTCCCCGTCTGTGACAACAGCAATCGACACGGACCCAGATCGTGGCGTTGCGCTTCGACCAGTGAGCTTCGTCGTCGACACGTCAACTGCGCCGAGTAGTGCTGCCGACGTGTACTTGCGGCTTCATCTGCTGTCGCATCGACTTGCGGCACCACGCACTGTCAATCTTGACGGTGCCTTCGGGTTGTTGGCGAATGTTGCCTGGACCAGTCGAGGGCCCGTGCCTCTCGAGTCGCTTGAGAGCGTGTCGTGGAATATCGCGCGTCGAGGCGAGCATCTCGTTGTTCATGGTGTCGACAAGTTCCCACGTATGACCGATTACGTGGTGCCAAGTGGAGTTCGCATCGCCGATGCAAGCCGTGTGCGCCTGGGTGCGCATCTTGCTGCTGGCACGACGGTCATGCACGAGGGCTTCTGCAATTTCAACGCCGGAACACTCGG
>JBJTGC010000070.1:0-4994 GCA_046093725.1 Actinomycetota bacterium | reverse complement strand
TTAGATGTGGGCAACGACGTTGCACGACGAAGTCACCGATTTCGACGTCACTTTCAACAACATCTGATGACTTTGTCGTACGAACGGCCTCAGCTTCAGTTCTATTCATTCGTTCAACTGACAAAGACTTAAAGAAGTTGTAGAGGTACTCGTTGTATTCGCCAGCACGCCATGCAGAGAATCGAGCACTGAGAAAGAGCGAGTTCGACCAATCAACAGCTCGACGTGTAATCACTGTCTCGAGCAGGTCACGCGAAATGGTGAAGCGGAATGAATAATCCTCGCCATCGTGTAGCCGCACACGACCTTCGGCAAAGTCGATGTAGATGTTCAGGACATCGGTTTGAATGAGACAGTTACCATTTACAAGCTTTCGCAAGGTTGGCGCCATTGCGAGAAGCGGCTCCCACCACAGCGATAATTGTGCAACAAGGTCTGTGGAGCGATGAGCCCAAGTTGCTTTTTCAGCGTCAATCCAGGATTGCCAATCAGACTTATATGAGGTGAGGTAATCAGCTTTTTGTTTAAAGATTGCTTTCACACTGTCATCTGGTAACGGATGACTGACAGAAAGCGACTTATCTGAAGTGATGTCGAGCGTTGTACCCGGAATGTTGAGCACACCATTGCTGCGTCCGATGGCGTTGAGCCGTTCAAGGAATTCAGTCTGGTCTGGGAAAATCGAGCACTCGCTGCCGTCGATGCGATTGAGATGGAAGAGATCATCATCAAGAAAACACGGGGGACCAGCTGATGGAACGACATGTGTTGCATCAATTCTCTCGACGTATCGAATTGCGCGGGCAAACTGAGACTCAATCTTTTCGTCGCAGAGTCGCTTCTTCGTTTAGGTGTCAATGTCGTACACCATCGGATACCAAATAGCCCCGCTGAATTGCAGGAAGTGAAGGTCAACAGGACCGTGGGATCGAAGTGCTTCAAGATCATTCGTGCGGCAGTCGTTTTGGTTGACAAGCCGGGTTGAACCGTCACTGACGACAAGTGCAGAGTCACCACCTGGACCATCCGTAATTGATGTTTCTACATGAATGGCAACAGTGAGGTGATCGCCCAGATCTACTTCTTGTGCATTGGTTGTGCGGATGAAGTTCTTAAGACCCAGTGAGTTGAACGTTCGTTCCATCTCTCGCGTAGGAAAGCCCGGAAGCAGGACGGTGGTGTCCTTGTTCATCTGCTCTGCGAGAAAGCGCTCATCGAAGTGGTCGCCGTGGAGATGAGAGATGTAGAGACAGTCGGGGTTGCAGACGTCATGCATGAGCTGGTCTGACAGTTGGTCATTTCGAGGAAAGACGAACCACGACGCAAAGAACGCTGGCACGAACCACGGATCGCACACGATGGTCTTGCCGTTCGCGCGCACCAAGATGCCCGCGTGGCCAAGAGAGATGGCCTGCATGAAGTGTTACGGCTTGGGTGGATCGACGGACTGCTTGCCACCAGTGGCGACGTGTTCAGTCCACGCAGTGCCGTTCCAGTAGCGAAGTTCGTAGCGACCAGAAGGATCCTTGTACCAGTTCGCCGGAACTTCCGGTACCGCCTGAGTCGTTGCTGCCTGTGTGGCGGCTACTGCTCCTGGAACTCTCCCCTGTGGGTCGAACGTTCCAGTCGCACTACCGCCACCGGCAGCAGAGCTTCCCGGTGCGACGGAACCGCCCGCACCGCTGCCCCATCCGGACGTTCCAGCGGTGCTGGTACTTCCAGTTTGAGAAGTGGTGGGGGCGCCGGGGTACGGGGCGACGGCGACATCTCCGTGGTGACGGATGAATGCGTGGAACCATGCAGCACCGTCGAACACGATCTCAACGACTTCCCAGCCCTGCTGCGAGCGGCGGCTGAGCTCGGCTGCAAGTTCGTGGGGGGTGCGAACAGACTCTGAGACAACGTCGTATGTGTACATAACCGTCAGGCTACTTGCCCTCGCCGTCGTGTTCACCGGCGGGGTCCTCATTGCGCACAAGTGCATCGACGTTGACCCCTGTTGCGGGGCCGTCGTGCACCAGTTGTCCGTCGCGCAGGGCGACGATGCGCTTTACGGTGTGAACGAAGGACAACTCGTGGGTTGCCACGATGACGGTCGCACCTTCATCGCTTGCCTGTTGAAGCAACGTAAGGAGCGCTTCTTTGCCTGCGGCATCAAGACCCACAAATGGTTCGTCAACGAGAAGCACATCGAACGGTCGAATGAACCCGATAGCAAGGGCAGCTTTTTGTTTGAGACCACGGCTAAATCGGTTCGGCAGTTCGTCGGCTCGGTCATAAAGACCGAGGTGTGCGAGCAGATCGGCGGCAAGTTGTTCCCACTCGTCGACACCGTGGAGGCGCGCGACATACTCAAGGTGTTCCCACACCGAGAGGTCGTCGTAGAAAGTCGGCTGATCTGAGATGTAGCTCACATCTGCTCGCGCACCCAACGAACCTGCTTTGTTGCCGTTGATGCTGACTTCGCCAGATGACGGATCGAGTAGCCCCGCTGACATTTTGAGAAACGTTGTCTTGCCACTGCCGTTGTGCCCGATGAGCGCAACTCTGTCGCCGGTTTCAACTCGCAGAGAGACTGGGTTCAACGCGGGTGCATCGCCGTAGGTCTTTGACACGTTGACCGCCAGCAAGGCACACGGGGTTGTGTCGATAGTTGGTGCGTCCTCGACAACTTTGGTCTCAACGTCAACTTGTGTGCGACGGTGGGGTGGAGTGGGGTGCCTGCTCACAGTTAGTAACGACCTTTCTGCGCAGCCTGCGCTTTGCTTCCTTCGAGTGTTTGTCGCCACCACAGGTGAATGTCATCGCGTTTGCGCACCCACATAGGAACGAGCGAGAGAACAAGGAGAACTCCGATCGCTACGCGCGCCGCAGCGGTGAAGGGATTCGAATCTGTGCGCGTTGCGGCTAATGCAGCCACCATGGGAAGCGAACCGATCACACTCACCACCACGGGCCAGACGGCTCGAATCACCGTGGTCATACCGCTGACTTCAGGTGGCATGTAGAGGCCTTCGTTCGATTCACCCACAGGGTCGGGTGCACCCTTCACTGCATTGATTGCTGCACCACTTAAACCACCTAGAGCTGCGGGAACGCCCACAAGAACGCTCATTGCAAGAGTGCTCACCTCGGGGCGAGCGACGAATGCAGTGATGATGCCAATGATGAGACACGGAACAAGCATGAGACTTGGCACCACGAGGTGTTGCGCCATGGTGAGGCAACGTTCACGCGGATACGAGTCGGAGTAATTCGGTTGATCAACTTCTTGTGACAATGGCTCAATGACATCAAGGCCAATGATGAAAGTCAACACCCCGGCTACAACCACTAATGGAGTTGTGCCATCGAAGGTGTAGACGAGTGCCAATGCGGTGGCTGAACTGAGAATTGCAATGCGCCCGAGTCGCCGTGCTGGAAAGTGGGCGACACTTCGAATGCCTCGGTTGATGACGACGTGAATTCGCTTTCGGGGTTTCCATTTGAACCACGGTGTAGGTCGCATATGTTCTTGACTCAATTGACGACGAAGCAAAACGACTGTTCGAATGTCTTGCAGCGTTACTGCGAATTTCAACTGGGACACTAGGGAACTACGTCGTGCGAGAGCTTCGACAGAGAGCCTTGATGACAGCACAATCCCAGCCCCGGCAATGAGAACACACACCAGTACGGCAATCACATGTTGAGGTTGAACCCCTGCGTGCTGCCAATTAAACGGACCGTTAATGACCAGTCCACTCAATGCATCAATAGGGCTGATGTGACGGTGTGGCTCTGCGACGTCGAACACTTGAACAGCGACAACAACAGATCCGATGACAGTACTGAGCCAACGCTTCAGCCGAAGTCCGTGCGCCACAAGTGCTGACGATGTGAAGAGACTGACCGTGCATGCACCGAATGTGGCCCCGAGTACAACCCACCACCTGAACTCTCCTGGTAGGCGTCGGTCTGCAAGTTGACCGGCGATAGCACCGACAAGGCCGCCCATGAAAGCGGCACTTCGAAGACGCTGGATGGCCGGTTGACGCAACGCCTGCGAATATGGAACCGGGGCAAGAAGCACATGTCGTACTTCTGCTTCCTCAACCGCGACGGGCCCACCCTGCGTGCCACTTCGCAGCCCAAGAAAGATGGCAAGTGCGGGGAGCAACCCGAGCAGTGGTGCACCATAGGTGAGTATCTGTTCGTTGACCTTCTGCGATACGGGAGAGTCGTCAACGAGCCCAGACAAAAAGAGAATGATGCCGCCACCAATGATTGCGGCCAAGTACACGCGGTACAACGCCTCGAACCACTCGAGTTCAGCGACCCGGTTCTTTCGCCGGGCTCGTCGCATGGCGAGAAGTGCAGTACCTCCCGTTGAAGAGCTCGACATCACCGGTACATCCTGCCACCACCACCCACCCAGAGTTCAGGCAGGTTTGCACGGCAGACTGGTGACGTGACCGACACAGTTCAAGTGTTCAGTGCCCTGTTGGCAGTGCTCGCGGCTGCTGGGGCACTCGTCATCTTCGTGTCTCTTGGTGCACGTTCTCGAGGTGAGGTACTTCTTGCTGGTGTTCGAGATGTCGCTCTCTGGATCGCGCTTGCTGTTGCCGGCGCAGCAATGGTTGGAAGTCTGTACTTCAGCGAAGCGGCTGAATATGTGCCATGCAAACTCTGTTGGTACCAACGCATTGCCATGTATTCACTTGCCGTGATACTTCTTGTTGCGGCAATCAAGCGAGACCGAGGCGTGACGAAGTACGCACTGCCGTTAGCGATTATCGGTGCGGGAATCAGCACGTACCATTACCTACTTGAGTGGTTTCCGTCAATCGAAACAGATGTCTGCTCGATTGATATTCCCTGCACGACAATCTGGTTCAGGGAATTCGGTTTTGCGACGCTCTCCTTCATGGCACTAAGCGGTTTTGTGTTGATCATCGCGTTGATGGTCACTCTTCTGACTCGAAAGGAACAATGAGATGAACAAAGTTAACTAC
>JBJTGC010000069.1:0-3228 GCA_046093725.1 Actinomycetota bacterium | reverse complement strand
CAGTTGAGCAGGAACTTGCGGTCGCTAAGTGGAGCGATACTCATGCACCCGGTTCGTATGTGCCGTGGTACTCCTTCAATCACCCACAACTGGGCAACATTGAACTGGGTGGCGCGGATGTGTTCCGCATCTGGACCAATGCGCCAACATCGAAACTTCGTGACGAAGTGGCCCCACACTCGCGCTTTGCCGTGCACCAGGCGCTGAAAAGCCCGAAGCTCGACGTACTTCTTGCCGACGCTCAACACTTGGGCGATGACAATTGGCTCGTTCGTGTCGGCGTTGCGAACACTGGCTGGTTGCCCACATACATCACCACTCACGCGAACAAGAACAACTTGGTGTTACCACTCACCGTCGAGATCAGTGGTGCAACTCCGGTTGGTGATGCAGCGCGCAAGAAGTTGGGGCAGTTGGAAGGGCGCGTTGCATTGCGCATGAACGGTGGCGCGATGAGCGATGGCACTGGTGATCGTGCGTTGGCTACGTGGACAGTGAAGGCAACGCGTGGCACGGTCGTCGAAGTTGTCGCACAACATCCACGCGCTGGTCAAGCGACTGCGAGCATTGCGCTGTCATGAGAGCAACCATGATGCTCGCCGACTACGCATCGGTATCCGACGGCAAGTTGACGCTGGTGGGTGGCGGATGGTGTGTGGTTGGGCCGGGGCCCGCACCATGTGGCATCGGCATCATGTTCGAAGTTCCGTGGAGCCACACCGATACCGAGCACAACTTCATGTTGAATCTCATCGATGCCGATGGGCACGCAGTAACTGGTCCCGATGGCAACAGCATCGGTTTCCACGGCTCGTTCACCGTCAGTCGTCCCGGCGATGAACACCCTGAGGGCGCCGACATCAATGTGCCATTTGCCGTGAACTTCGCGCCGATACCACTGCCTGAGGGCCGCACGTTCGAGTGGCGACTCTTTGTTGATGGCGAGACAACCGATGCGTGGCGAGCCACGTTCTGGACTCGTTCATCGCGCTAACCCGCCGACTTTTTCATCAACCACGCTGTCTCACGACAGTTGTCCACAAGCACGACTGGTATCCACCATCTCTGCAACCGCAGTTGGCACCATTGTTCCTGATGTCCGGTCTGGTCGACACCGTGAAACAGTCCCTTGCGCGACTGTCCGATGTGCTCACGTGGCAACCGGTTTCACTGAAAGGTCTCGACATTGCATGGGTTGGCATGCAAGTTCCTGCCATCGACTCAGCTGGTCGGCCGTGGGTGTGGGAAGTGGTGACACCCGATCAGTTTGCGCAAACGCCGTTGTTGCACGACGACCCAATGGTTCTTCCGGTGCAACAAGACACAGTTGTCGTGACCGTGAATCACGCAGATCACTCTGGTCCGATAGTTCGCATGCAAGTTCCCGTCACGCGAGTTCCTGAGCATGTGGCTGTTGACCGACGCGCGCTTCCACAAGGTGCGTGGACATTCGGGCTCGAGACGGGGTGGACCACTCAAGCGCTCGGCACCGCAGCTCAGTGCTGGATTGATCGCGAAGTGGGTTGCAACGCGCGACTGAACATGGACGAACCGACCCTCGAGAGCCAAGATTCCTACCAATTGAGCCCTTCCATCAATATCGAAGCTTCGGCGTTCGACCGACTGCTTACACTCGCCCCTGATGAGGCTGCTGTTGTGTCGTCTGCTCTCTGCGCCATTCATGAGGCGCTCGAGCCGTACCGCTGACCTACTGACCCGCTGTCGCTTCGCCGGCACCGTCGACGCCATTGGTGATCCTCGATGATCACCACCTACGCCATCTCACTCACGGCCGATGAGTGCACCGATACCGATCGCATTCGTCTTGTCGATTTGGTGAGCGACTGGTTGGTCGATGAATACCCACCGGAAGAACGACCACCTGGAACGTTTGTGCGTACTCGTGAAGGTGTCGATGACCCAGTTTTTCGCGTGTCAATCAGTGTGAACACACCAGGTGCATCTCACTCCACCGCAACTGACATCACCGTGGTGATGAACACTGCGAGCCTCACTTTCGACATTCGCAGTGTGACCTTGCCGATGAGCCAACGCATCACGAAGATGAGCGCAAACCCGGTTCCACCGAACTTGGTACAGCTTGTGCAACGTGTTCTGCGCGCAATTCCGGTGTACGACGCAAACCGCCGTGTCACCGCAGACACAGAAATCATCCGCGACACACTTGGTGGTCAAAGCGTCGGTGCGATGTTGGTGAGCGCACCCGGGCGCAACTTGCCAGTACTCATCGAAGTGCGCGACTACGAACGCAACACTCCGGCATTGTTCGCCAGAGGTGCAGGTCCGTTGTCTGGTTTGGTGCATTCATTTTGTCTCGACTCCGCTGATGCAGTGCGGGGCTTCATCGACATCACCGGTGAAGCACTCACCTCGCCTGGTTCCATTTACGTGTATTGGGCAGGGCCACGCGATGTGATGACACTCTCGTTGCGCGAGATGCCACCAGCATCACGAATTCCCGAGGGCAAACACTTGGTACAAGAAGTGTTGACGACTGCTGCGTTGTCACTCGCACCCCCACGAGTTCCACCTCCGCCGGTGGACACATACTTCGACGATGAGGAGACAGATGAGGGTGAGACCTTCGAAGACGGCGACGAACTAGAAGTGGCGTACGAATCGGCGATGCGTCGCATCAGCGAACTTGAAGGTGCAGTTGCAAGCGCCGACCGCATGATTGCCGAGCAACGATCCCAGCTTGAACAAAAAGGTCAAGTCGTTGACGAATTGGTGTTGCGCAATGTCACGCTCGAAACAATGGCTGGGTCGATGGCAGGTTCGATGGCCTCAGGTACTGCCGTTGCCACCATGAAAGAAGCCCTGCGTATTGCCCAAGAGAGATGCACGTGCCTGTACTTCCATCCGCGTGCAATCGAATCGGGTGAAGAACTAGAAGGACCAGAACCCATTGCGGTGCTTCAAGACTTGGCGCGCTTGAACGATGTAGCTCGAGCGTGGATGAGCGGCGACTTGAATCGCACGTCGTTCCAACTGGCATGCCGCAACGTCGGCCTCGACTATGCGCCCACCATCTCCGACACGGCGCGTCAGAAGTACGAGGAGGACTACCTCATCACGCTCGATGGCAGAGCCGTACGAGCCGAGGCGCACCTGCGCCGAGGCCGCAAGACGCACCTGTTCCGTATCCATATCTATTTGGATGACGAGCGCCAGCGGGTGGTGGTTGCATACATCGGAAAGCACCTT
>JBJTGC010000068.1:0-3831 GCA_046093725.1 Actinomycetota bacterium | reverse complement strand
CGCTATGGGCGTCGGTTCCGCATTGGTCTTTCCGGCGACGCTCGCCATCATCACCAACCTTTTTGTTGACCCAGTAGAGCGTGCCAAGGCAATCGGCCTGTGGTCCGCGGTGTCTGGAATGGCAGTTGCATTCGGACCGGTCGCAGGAGGGTTTCTCTTGGAACACTTCTGGTGGGGCTCGGTGTTCCTCATCAATGTTCCCATCGTTGGTATCGCGATTGTGGCAGGGCACTTTCTCGTCCCAGAATCACGTGACACGACACACGGTTCATTCGACTTTGCCGGCATGTTCTTATCAGTGGCTGCAGTCGGTGCGTTGGTCTACACAGTGATTGAATCTCCACATTGGGGATGGGGCAGCGTTGCCTCAAATGCAGGGTTTGCCCTGACCGCACTACTAGTAGCAGCGTTCATCAAGTATGAGTTGAACCGCGAGCATCCATTGCTTGAACTTCAGTTCTTCAAGAATGCGCGCTTTAGTGCAGCTACTTCGTCCATCGGAATTGCGTTTCTTTCCCTCTTCGGCTTTACGTTTCTCGTCACGCAGTATTTCCAATTTGTGCGTGGCTATGACCCGCTTGAATCAGGCGTTCGCACACTTCCATTTGCGGTGGGCGCAGGCATCACCGCACCTATTGCTGCTCGACTCGCGCTACGTATCGGCACCAAACGTGTCGTTGCCGCAGGACTCTTCAGTATGTCCATCGGCTTCGCACTTGCGAGCAGTTTCGATGCCGACGCCTCATACTTCGGACAGGTTGTTGTCGCAATGTTGTTCATGGCGTGTGGCCTGTCGCTCGTCACGTCACCAAGCACCGATGCTGTGATGGGGTCGCTCCCCCGCGACAAAGCTGGAGTCGGATCAGCTGTCAACGATGTATCACGTGAAGTTGGGGGAACACTCGGTGTCGCAATCACAGGTTCGATTTTCGTCAGTCTGTATTCACCTCGACTGATCGAGAGATTCGAGGCGATACCAGGTCTCATTGAAGCAGTACCGGCCGCGGCTTTGTCGGCCGCTGAGGAGTCCGTCGGAGCTGCGTACTTTGTCGCGATGCAGTCTCCAGAAGCTGTTCGCCAGAGCGTTCTTTCCGCGGTCAGCGACTCATTCATGACTGGCTTTGGAACTGCATGCCTGACCGTGTCAGTGGTGGCACTCTTCGGTTCGCTCGCAGCACTCAGATACCTGCCTGCACGAGCCACCGTTACTCAGGACTGAAAGTTCTTCATTCAGCCTTCCTGTGACTGTCAGGAAGGCCACAAACCGAAAGACCACTACGGTGTGTTTATGCCTGGTCCTCGTAGTCGTGTACTCCTTTCATTGGCCCTGATTGCTTCAGCCATAACGATTGCCAACTCTGTCCACGCTGCAGACGTTCATGTCGAGGAGGTCGTTCCTGTTCTCAATGATCAGGTTGACAGTTGGACTGGAATCGAGTTTCGAGATCGGGCCCAACCTGCTTCGTGGTTCTCGATGATTCTTCCGTACCCGCGAGATGGACGTGCCAAACCATGCCTTTCGCCCACCGAAGGAAGTTGTTCGACGAATCCGTCTGTCGACTATCAAGCCGTGTTGCAGCGATGCACGACAACAACCGAAGTGAACTGCATCAGCGGCTTCGGATCTGTCGATGCAAATGGTTCACGCACCGAGGCAACATTCGACCGACTCATTCCAACTGCAGGATTATGGGACTTCGCAGCCGACACCACCATTGATCTGCCCGCTGGCGGACCTGGACAACTGTTCTCTTTGCCTTCTGCCCCTCATGCTGGCGGGGATGACTACTACCTCCGCGCACGTCTCGAAGGTGCGCGAACAGCGGCGGGCAAATTCACTCTTCGGGATCTTGACATATCTCTGTACGCCGTCGAGTTGGTGGAATCAACGTGTACAGACAAGTGCATCACTAGCTATTACTACAATCAGTCACAAGACATCTGGAATCTCAATGGTGGCTTTCTTCCAACTGTTGATGGAAAGACAGAACAGCAGTGCATCGTCACGAGTGAGAAGTTGACTGGTCGAGACGTGCACCTCTGCGCGGCGCGCCGACGAATACCCCTTGACAAGAACTTCTATGTCACTGTTCGACTAGGTCAAACACCCGCGGGTTGGTTGCACGGACGACTCGACTCGCCGAAAATTGCAATCAACACTTCCACATCGTCTTCGTCGACAACCATCGACATTCAAGGCGCACCTGTTGTGGTTCCTATTGTGAAGACCGGATATCTCTGGTCCCAGATTCCTGCAGCCCTTCAAGCGGTGTATGCCAAAGGCGATCTGTGGCCGAAGTCCAAGGACTATGGCGGCTCTTCGAACAGCGACAGCCCCGCGAACCTTGCAATTCCCGACAAACGTCGCATCACCTATAAACCGTCGCCGTCAGGGCCTCCAGGCATCGAGGAACTTCAGGCGTGGCTACCTCTCGTTTCCGACAAAGCGACGGCGAATGTGTCGACATGGGGTGTTCGCACGCTGAACTCGACAGAGATGACAGGTGTTAGCAGTTGCTTCACAAAAGACAAGACGCTGAGTGGCCTCGTCACAACGAATGCAACGCAATATGCCGCTGGCCCGCCCGCTCTGAACAAGCAAACCTCTTCGCTCGAGTATCAGGTCGCCGCTCCTCACTTCTCCTCGAGTGGCGAGGTGTTCAGAGGCGTGTATCACTTGGTGATGCGCTCAGACGTTGCGCGCTGTATCTACGGCTTCGGCAGTGCCCCATTGAAGGCAACCGTGTCCGTCATCGAAGAAAATGGCGTACCCGCAACTGCAACCACAAATGTGAGCGAGTCTGATGGCTGGCTGCGTATGTCGGCTGCCGGCTTCACTCATTCCGCTCCAGTCATTCGAGCCACGCTGACGGAAGAGATTCCGACCATTCGCCTCAAGGCCGGCAAAACCGTCACATTCTCTTCACTCGCGCGTTCGGCCAAGGTGGCTGTCCCGTCAAAGGCGCGACTTGCACTCGCAGTTGCGAAGTCATCGAAGAGCATCTGCCGGATACAAAAAACATCGTTAGTGACCCTGAAAAAGGGCGCCTGCCAAGTGACGATCACCGTGCGATCAACAAAGACCACAAGCACGAAGGTTCTAGTGGCGGTCTCCTGACCACCAACTCCAACTGGAGCGGACGACGGGATTCGAACCCGCGACCCTCACCTTGGCAAGGTGATGCTCTACCAACTGAGCCACGTCCGCGTGAGCCGTCAGGATACCAACGGGTCGGGCGGAGGAGACAACAAGGCAGCCGTCTCTGTCCGTGCTGTCGCCCTGTTCAAGCGCACAATGAGGGCAAGGGACCCGAGGACGAGCACTCCTCCGACGAGCTGCGTGATGCCAAGTGCTTGGTCGTAGACGAACCACGACCCAATCGACGAGATGACCGGACTCATAAGACCAAGAAGTGATGCGAGCGACACATCAAGAGACTTTGATGCCCACGTCATCAGTCCGTGGCCAACAACGCCGGGCAGAAGCGCCATGCCCACGATCCACACCCAGTCGATTGGTTTCATCCCTCCGATGTCATCTGCCGCCCATAGCGCCCAAGGAATTGAAATCACTGACGACCACAAAAACACCGCAGCGAGAAATGACCATGAGTGAACATTGTCGTTCCGCTGACGCTTCGACATAAGGAAGTACGTGGTCCACAGCAGAGTGTTCATGAGAGCAAGAATGTCGCCGTACAAGGTGGCGCCGCTGGTGTCGGCGGCGGCAAGAATCACCATCAGAACACCGACAAATGTGATGACTGAAAGACCGATCTGCCGAGCGTGCAATCTCTCACCGAAGAGCTTTGGTGCGATGAACATCACGAG
>JBJTGC010000067.1:0-8162 GCA_046093725.1 Actinomycetota bacterium | reverse complement strand
CAGTTCGAAGAAGACGACAGCACGTCGAAACCAGCGCGCCACTGCGTGACCTTGCGTTCGCTTTCGCGTGCTTGTTGTGAGACCTTGTTCTTTCCAACGATTGGGCGAGTTATCTGAGTACCTGAAGCATTCCGGCTTGCTGTCGGCACACCGTGTTGGTTTCGTTGATGTCGGATGGCGTGGCTCGGTGCAGGCAAGTCTTGATCGCTGTCTCCGACTCATCGGTTGGCACGGACACCTGGAAGGCATCTATCTCGGGCTGCTCTGGGCCTCACATCCATTGAACGATCAATCAATGTCAGCATGGCTCACCGGGTTCCCTCGCCATCGACAGTTCCATGCGGCACTTGCGGGTGCTGTGCCGGTCGTCGAGTCGATGTTTCAAGCGAATGAACCTTCAGTGGCTTCATACTCTGACGGTCAACCGGTACTACGCGGACCCGTCTACTCGCGCGACATCATTGATCACATTCAAAATGGAGCACGTGATTTCATCAACTCGAACAACGAGCTCATCGCCAGGCTGTTCACGGTGGGTCGTCCTGACCACGCACTCGCTCAACCGATGATGCGGTTGCTCTCCCACCCGAGCGTGGCTGAGGCCCGTTTGCTCGGCACGGTGCAGTACTCAGACGGATTTGGTGAGACGGCAGAAGTGCGCACCATCCTCAGGCCTGTCGTTGGAAAGAACAAGGTCTCACAACAAGCACGCGAAAGCGAACGCAAGGTCACGCAGTGGCGCGCTGGTTTCGACGTGCTGTCGTCTTCTTCGAACTGATTCGACTCAAACCTCTCTGGCTCGACTCTCTTCAGGTCGACCTATAGCGATTCGCCTTCAGGCTCGGGGCCAATCGCTCCGATCGCATCGAAATACGCAAGATGGGCCTCGACAACATTCACTACGTCGACATCGTCCAGCACCTCAATGCCGCTTTCTTCTGCAGCACCCAGCATGAAAGCAGCGACCGTCAACTCATCGACAATCAGAACTTCGTCAATGTCTTGTGGCCGGTCGACCACCTCGTCGGGCTGCAGACCTTTGGCGTGCAACCAGCGCATGTGAGCCACCAGCAGCTCACGCAATTCGTCGAGCGTCAAACGTGCTTGAGTGATCTCGGGAAGCGCATCAGCCACAAACGCGACCGCAACTTCGAGGTCATAGACAGCTCGAGGTGCAACCGCATCCAAACGACGCGCCTCTCGACCAACCGTGATAGCAGCGATGACAAACACGATCACCGCCGACACAACGACGAGAAACACGAACACGTCAATGACTCATTTCAATTGCGTCAACCCCAGTTCGAGCAGATTCGCTCTACTGGGGTGAGACGACAATCAGATTCCGATGCGCTGTGCGAGCTGCTCGCGGTGATAGGTCGGGTCACCAAAGAGCAGTTCACTTGACTTCGCACGCTTGAAGTACAGGTGTGCTGGGTGTTCCCACGTGAAACCGATGCCGCCGTGAATTTGAATGTTCTCTGCTGCAGCGTGGAAGTACGCCTCGCTGCAATATGCCTTCGCAAGAGATGCAACTGATGGAAGCTCATCGTTCATCTCACTTGCACACCACATGCCGTAGTACGCAGCGGACTTGGCTGACTCGACTTCGAGCAACATGTCCGCGCACTTGTGCTTGATGGCCTGGAACGAACCAATCGGACGGCCGAACTGAACGCGCACCTTCGCGTACTCGACTGACATCTCGAGCACCTTCTGGGCACCACCAACTTGCTCTGCTGCAAGTCCGATTGCAGCAAGGTCGAACACTTTCGACAGCACGTCCCAACCGGCACCTTCGGTTCCGATGAGCTTTGCTGGTGTGTCCTTGAATTCGAGCTTTGCTTGCTTACGTGTCTGATCCATGGTGGAAAGAGCTGTACGAGTGAGACCCTTTGCATCGCCCTCGACGGCGAACAAGCTGATTCCCTTGCCGGTCTTTGCAGCAACGATGATGAGATTCGCGGTGTGTCCGTCGATCACGAATGACTTGGTTCCGCTGATCGTGAAATCGCTTCCAGAGCCTTTGGCCTCTGCGGTGATTCCCGAAGCATCCCACTTGCCTGACGGCTCTGTGGTCGCAAGTGTTGCGATGGTCTCGCCTGAAGCAATTCCGGGCAAGTGCGCCTTCTTGGCTGCATCGTCACCTGACAACAACAACGCTTGCGTTGCAAGCACTGCAGTCGAAAAGAACGGGGCACACAACAATGCGCGACCCATTTCTTCGAGCACGATGCCGAGCTCGACCCACGAGAAACCCTGGCCGCCGAACTCTTCCGGAACGACAAGTGATTGCAGACCCAACTGCTCGGCCATCTGCGACCACACCGCAGAGTCGTAGCCATTCTCTGTTTCCATCTGCTCGCGCACTGCGGACTCGTCCGACTTGGCCTCGAGGAATGAGCGCACCATCTTGCGCAGTTCTTCTTGTTCTTCACTGAAAGCAAAATTCATGTCATGAAGTCTGGTGGCAGTCAGGCAGCCACGACGAATCGGCTTGTGTACACCTGTGTACGCACTACTGCTGGGCTCCGGCTATCGTGGCTTAATGGCCTCACTAGGTATTCGCGAACTGCGCAACGCTCTCGCCGCGATGGTTCGCCGCGCCGAAACTGGGGAACGCCTGGTGATAACCGTCGATGGTCGCCCCATCGCCCAGTTGGGCCCCGTCGATGCCAGCTTGGAAGCCATATCTATGGATGACCTTGTGGGGCGTGGCCAAGTGATCGCGCCGCGCCGACGGTCGGCGTACGTGTCGCCAGAGCCCGTCTTTCTGCGTACAGGAGCACGCATTGATCAAGCACTCCGAGAGATCCGCACATGACCATCTATCTCGACTCATCTGCACTTCTCGCGTGGCACATCGACGGCGCATCGCGAGACGTCGTACACAAAGAGCTGCAGCGAGATACCACATGGTGTGCGAGCGCCATCTCGCTCACTGAAGCGTTGGCAGCCGTGTCTCGTTTGACCGACGATGAGGTATTGCGTCGCGAGTTCGAGGACAACATTCGACACACGTGGGACTTCATCCACGTCGTACCACTTGATCAACGCTGCCTCGACGATGCCGTTGAACTGATGGCCGAGCAACCCATCGGCGTGTCAACGGCGCTACACCTCGTCGCCGCACAGCGCCTTCCTGCAGATGTCACCTACGTGACATTCGATGCGGCCCATATTCCCGTGGCCCTGTCGCTCGGGTTCAATGTTGTGTCAGGCTGAGCACATGGCAACCGACGACTCGACACTTACGCTCCCCACGTTGCACTTCCATGATGACGCCATCGAAGTGCACAAAGTGGTCGTCGGCAACTACGACAACAACGTGTTCGTGGTGCGCTGTCGCCACACTGGTGACGCCGTACTCATCGATGCGGCAAACGAACATGAGTTGCTGCTTGATCTGTGCAAGTCGCTCGGTGTTCGTCGAGTACTTGAGACTCACGGCCACTTCGACCACATCGCTGCCGTACCCGCAATGCGCGAGGCCGGTTACGAAGTCGGCGTGATGTCAGCGGACGCTCACTATCTGAAAGAAGTTGGCTACGACGTATTCATCGACGACAAGGAAGTCATTGAAGTCGGCAAAGTTCGGCTGCACTCGATTCACAATCCAGGCCACACACCTGGGTCGGTGTCGTTCAAAGTTGAAGGTTCACCAGTGCTTTTCACTGGTGACACACTGTTCCCCGGCGGCCCAGGGGCAACCAAGTTTCCGGGTGGAGACTTCACCACCATCATCTCGTCCATCGACGAGAAGTTGTTCACTTTTCCGGCGGACACCATCGTGATGCCAGGACATGGCACAGACACCACCATCGGAAACGAGCGCCCCCACTTGCAGGAATGGGTGGACCGTGGCTGGTGATGCCGCCGTGCTCGGTGGAATGTCGCCAGACATAGAACAACTCGTCTCTGCACACGCCGACACATTCGTCAACACTGACGGTCGACCCACGCCCACATACCGAGATCGACTTCGGCGTATCAGCAATGCTCGCAACGCTCTGACCGTCGCCCTCTTCTACGTACAGAACATCGCCGTCATTACCATCGCTTTGTGGTGGCACCACCCGGTTGGATACGTCATTGCATTTCTTCTGATGGGTCGCGCACACGCCCAGAGCACTTCGCTCATGCATGAGGCCGCGCATCGTTTGTTGTTCACCAACAAGTCGCTGAATGACTTCGTCGGATCTTGGCTTCTTGGATATGTCAGCTTCACGAGCACCGCTGCATATCGGCGTGTGCACATGGCGCACCACCGGCAGGAATTCGGGCCCGACGAACCAGACATGCCGTTGTATGCCAATTATCCGGTGACTGCCGCAAGCCTGCGTCGCAAGTTGGTCCGCGACGCCACAGGTCAGACAGCGGTGAAATTATTCCGACAGCAATTCGTCGCACTGCGCTCACCGGTCGCGCGCGTACGTAACACCCAACTCAAGATCATCGCTGTTCATGCGATCCTCATTGCTGTGTCGACCTATGTCGCAGGCCCGTTCGTGTGGGTGGCGTTCTGGTTGTTGCCCTACATGACAGTGTGGCGAGTCATCAATCGACTGCGTTCGATTGCCGAACACGGCGGCATGACTGCTGGCACCGACCGACGCATCAGTACGCACAGCGTGCGTCAGAGTCACTTGGCTCGCATGTTCCTTGTTCCCTATGGCATCGGGTTTCACTTGGCCCACCACGTCGACGCCGGCATTCCATTTCGATCACTTCCCGACTACCACCGCCACTTGGTGTCGTCGGGGTACGCACATCTCGAGTTCCCGACCTATCGCTCACTCTGGAAAGCCCTGTCCGCGGCAGCCCCGGCACGTGGCTGAATTACCACTACACGGATAGTGCTAATCGCTCGGCGGCTTCTACACTTGGCCTCGTGAGCGAGCTGTTCCGCATCTCCGATTTACATGCCCGGCCCGTCGCCGATGATGGCGACAGCGCCACCTCCGACATCCTCCGTGGCGTCGACCTGGTGGTGAACGAGGGTGAGATTCACGCGATCATGGGCCCGAACGGCTGCGGCAAATCCACGCTGGCCAGCACCCTTCTCGCCTCCCCTGAATACGAGGTGACGTCGGGCTCGATTCACTTCCACGGTGACGACATCACCGATTGGTCGACCGACGTGCGCGCAAAAGCCGGCATGTTTCTGGCTTTCCAGTACCCCCAGGAAATTGCCGGCGTGTCGGTCATTCAATTCCTACGCCAAGCACTGTCGGCTCGCAAAGGAATCGACCTATCGGTGCTCGAGTTGCGACTTGCAGCAATGGACTGGATGAAGCGCCTCGGCATGGATTCATCGTTTGTCGACAGATACCTGAATGAAGGTTTCTCTGGTGGCGAGAAGAAGCGCAATGAAGTCATGCAGATGGCAATTCTCGAACCAGACATCGCGATTCTCGATGAGACCGACAGCGGTCTTGACATCGACGCGTTACGCATCGTTGCAAAAGGAATTCGTGAAGTTCGCGTCGACCGTCCTCAGTTGGGCATCGTTCTCATCACGCACTACCAGCGCCTACTCGATGAACTACAGCCCGACCATGTTCACATCATGATCGATGGACGCATCGTGAAGTCCGGAGGCATGGAAGTGGCCGAAGAACTCGAGCGTTCTGGTTACGAGGCGTACAGGTCATAGCCATGGTTCTTGACGTTGCCCGAGTGCGCAAGGACTTTCCGGTCCTTGAACGCCACATCAATGGCAAGCCGCTTGTCTACCTCGACTCAGCCAACACCTCACAAAAACCACACGCAGTCATCGACGCAATGACTGAGTTCCTGCAGAACGGCTACGCCCCGATCAACAGAAGTGCCTACACATTGGCAGCCGAGGCCACCGAGTTGTTCGAAGGCGCGCGCTCGTCGGTTGCACGATTCATCAACGCACCGCATGACCACGAAATCGTGTTCACCCGTAATGCCACCGAAGCCATCAACCTGATCGCCTACTCATGGGGTCGTGCCAACTTGAACAAGGGCGACGTCGTGGTACTCACCCACATGGAGCATCACGCCAACATCGTTCCGTGGCACATGCTCGTTCAAGAACGTGGCATCGAAATTCGTTGGGTGCCGCTCACTGCAGACGGGCAACTTGATCTCTCGAACATCGATTCACTGCTCACCGGAGCAAAGTTGTTCGCGTTCACCGCGATGTCGAACGTGCTTGGAACCATCACTCCCGTCGCAGAACTGTGTGCGAAAGCTCACCAGCATGGCGCATTGGCACTTGTCGATGGATGTCAATCGGTTCCACACATGCCGACCGATGTCGCAAGCATTGGTGCAGATTTCCTCGCATTCTCGTCGCACAAGATGTGCGGTCCTTCCGGTATCGGTGTCTTATGGGCGCACGAGAAACTGCTCGACGCGATGCCGCCATTCATCGGTGGTGGCAACATGATTTCTGACGTACGCCTCGACGGCTTCACTTGCGCGGAACTTCCTTACAAATTCGAAGCGGGTACACCACCCATCACCGAGGCCATTGGGCTTGGTGCGGCAGTCAACTATTTGAACGGCATCGGAATGCACAACGTGCGCGAACACGAACGGACTATCGCCAAAGCTGCACTTCACTCACTCACCGAGCGCTTCGGTGATGACATCGTCATCCACGGCTCGCAAGATGTTGATGTACGAGGTGCCACCATCAGCTTTGCTTTCCGTGACGTGCACCCACACGATGTCAGCCAAGTGCTCGATCAGCACAACGTCTGTGTCCGCGCCGGACACCATTGCGCAAAGCCGCTCATGCGCCTCCTCGGTGCCAATGCCACCGTTCGAGCCAGTTTTTACTTGTACAACGACGAGTCAGAAGTGCAGGCGTTGTGCGATGCCCTCGCAGACACCGGTGATTTCTTTACACTCTGAGACAGACACGAACGAGGAAGTACCCCCATGCCCGGACTCGAAGACCTGTATCGCGAGATCATCCTCGACCACTACAAGAATCCCCGTAATCGCGGAGAACTAGCGCCGCCGGCCGTCAGCGCTGAAGGGCACAACCCGTTGTGTGGCGATGAAATCCAGGTGTATCTGCTGGTTGAAAATGGAACGGTCAGCGACGTACGGATAGCTGGTCAAGGTTGTTCCATCAGCCAGAGCTCAGCATCAATGATGTCTGCTGCTGTCAAAGGAAAGTCCGTTGATGATGTGCGCAAACTCGTGTCGAGGTTCAAACACATGATGTCAATCGAAGAGGGTGACTCAGAACTTGATACGTCGGTGAACCTCGGCGACCTCGAAGCATTGCAAGGCGTCGTTAAGTTCCCCGTGCGCATCAAGTGCGCGACTCTCGCGTGGAACACGTTGCTCGAAGCACTCGAAGGTGCGCATGCGTAAGGGCTTTGTGCGCTCCGTCGCGGTCGTCCTCATCACCACACTCACGCTTGCTGCTGCATGCGACGGTGCCGCTGCCGAATCGACGACAACAACCACCGTTGCTGTCGATTCAGGCTCAACCTCAACCACGTCGCCACAAGCGTCATCGACCACATCGACAGCGGCCCCGGATACAACTTCGACCACAGTTGCCAAGAAGCCACAACCCTCAAAGGCGCCCTCGCGCAAGAGCATCATCGGAAAAATCGTTGTCGATCTCAGCGACCAGACCACCGTGGTCTACGACAAGTCGGGTGCTGTTCTGAGAACATTCGATGTGTCAACAGGTCTCGACTCTTCCACTCCACTTGGAACGTTCAAGGTGTTCTCGAAATCATCTCGCACCTTCTACACGCCACGTCCTGAAGAAAAAATGCGTTGGATGACCCGGTTCACCAAGGGCCGACGCGGCGGAAATATCGGATTTCATGGCGTTCCCTACAAGGTCACCAAACAGGGTGAAGTGGCTTTCCCCACGCCGCTCGGTGTCGCCCCGTCATCGCATGGCTGTGTGCGCATGCTTGAGACCGAAGCAAAGTGGATCTACACCCACTCTGACATCGGAACTGTCGTGAAGGTGCAGAACTAGCACTACGGTGTCATCTCATCGGTTAGGCGACCGATGGCCACACTGACGGGAGGACACATGGCGCGCGCCACGTTCACCAGTTGTGAAACTTCGACAAAAGATGACTGTGACAACATCATGGTGTGTCTTCAAGACACACAAGCCCAAGTTGCAGATCGCGTCATCGAGAATC
>JBJTGC010000066.1:0-5402 GCA_046093725.1 Actinomycetota bacterium | reverse complement strand
CTTCCAAAGCATGTGTGAGTCGAGTGCGTTGATGGTCGTCGGGAAAAACGAATACTTGGGTCTTTCCGGCAAGTCGTCGGAAAGAAGTGGCATGCAAGATGCGATCACGGTCGCGCTCAAAACACGAGCGATACGGGTCGGGGTCTTCGGGAAGTAGTCGATTGCCTGCACCGACTGACCTTGTGGCGTGCGGGGCAAGTTCTTGCTCTGCGTGGGCGTCGCGCTCTGAACGGTCAGCGATGTGGGTGGTACCAAGGCCCGCCCATGAGTCGGAGTGGGCGACACGAATATCGCTGTTTGAAGCATTGCCGCTCATGGTGGAAGCCCAGGTGCGGGCACGCTCCGTGTGCTCATGTTCATGTTCGCTGAGCGGAGGAGTGTTCGACTCGTGCGACGACATGTAGTCAGCGTACGGGAACGGTGTGACAGCGGTGACGGCATCTTGGATGCATGACTCCCAGAGTCGGAACTGGAGCACCGGTAGCCTCACAGACGTCTCTATGAGTGGATTTGTCGACGAAGCGCAACTCAATGTCACCGGTGGTGATGGTGGTGCTGGTTGTGTCGCATTTCGTCGCGAAGGTCCAGTTGCATTTGGTGGCCCCAATGGCGGTGACGGCGGAAAGGCGGCGATGTCTGGTTGGTTGCCGATCGCAATGTGGCATCACTTCTCGCGTTTCGCGACCATCCACACCGACGCGGAGAAAATGGCATCCACGGCAAAGGCAAAGACTTGCACGGTCGCCGAGGTGAAGACCTCAAGGTGCACGTCCCAGAGGGCACGGTTGTTCGCGACATGTACAGCGGTGAAATTCTCGCTGACCTCATGAACCATGGCGACCAGTGGTTGGCGGCCCATGGCGGCCGGGGTGGTCGTGGCAATGCAAAATTTTTGAACAACAAGCGTCGCGCCCCCACGTTTGCAGAGCAAGGCGAACACGGCGAAGAACGTTGGCTCAAACTCGAATTGAAGCTCATGGCCGATGTAGCGCTCGTTGGGTTCCCGAATGCGGGCAAGAGCACGTTCATTTCCACGGTGTCTGCGGCGAAGCCAAAGATCGCCAACTATCCGTTCACAACCCTCGAGCCACACCTGGGTGTGGTGCGCCTTGGCGATGAAGTCGAGTTTGTGATGGCAGATATTCCCGGACTTATCGAGGGAGCAAGTGAAGGTCGCGGCCTCGGTCACCAGTTCCTTCGCCACATCGAGCGGGCGCGGGTGTTGTGCTTCCTCATCGACCTCGTTGCTCTCGATGGAATCGAACCCGACCGTCAGCTCGAAGTACTTCGTCAGGAAGTGGGTAGGTATCAGCCAGAGCTTCTCGAACGCCCTTCGTTGATTGTCGGTACGAAGGACGACAGCGTTCCGCCCGAAGTTCTCGAGGCGTGGCCCCACGTTCACATGTCATCCATCACTACGAACAATGTGCGCAAAGTTCTCAACACGCTTGCTGAGCTGGTGTCACGTGCCAGGGCCGAAGAGGTCAACCAAGAGTCGAACATCATCATGCGTCCGCTGCCAGAAAATGCATGGGTTGAGCGCACGGCAGACAATGAGTTCCGCGTTCACGGTCGAGCCGCAGAGCGTGTCGTCGCCCTCAACGATGTCACCAGCCCAGAGGCCCTCAATTACATCGACGATCGCCTCAACAAGCTTGGGGTCAACAAGTTGCTGTCCCGGGCAGGTGCGAGAGATGGCGATGTGGTCTGGATCGCGCAATTCAGTTTTGAATACCACGCGGATATGTGAGCCTGTGGTCATGCGAATCGTTCTGAAAATCGGCACGTCATCGCTCACCGATGACAAGGGAGTACTCATCCCGTCTGTCATTGCATCAGTGACAGACCAAATCGCCGATGTGCGCGCATCTGGTCATGAAGTTCTTCTTGTCACCTCCGGGGCTGTCGCCTCAGGTGTGGCCGGACTCGGAATGGCAGAGCGCCCCACCGACACGCTCAGCCTCCAGGCACTCAGTGCTGTTGGACAACCACAATTGATGGCGGCCTACAACGGTGAACTCATGCGACATGGTCTCGTTGGTGCGCAAGTGTTGCTCGTGCCCAACGACTTTGTTGACCGACATCAGTATCTTCACGCCAAGAACACATTGATGCGACTCATCGAGTTGGGTTGCGTGCCGATTATCAATGAGAACGACGCCATTGCCAACGATGAAATTCGCTACGGAGACAATGATCATTTGGCGGCGTTGCTCAGTCATCTTGTCTCAGCAGATTTATTGTTGCTGCTGACAGACACCGATGGTCTCTACACCGCAGATCCGAATTCCGATGCGAGCGCAACTCTCGTGGCGCATGTCGCCGCCGATGATCCGCTCATGAGTGTCGATGCCGGAGGGTCAGGAACCAATCGGGGGAGTGGGGGCATGGCATCGAAGCTCGCGGCCGCGCGCATCGCATCCTGGTCTGGCGTCACCGCAGTCATTGCAGCTGCGCAACGCGACAACGTGGTGCGCGATGTCGTGGCTGGTGCAACGTTAGGTACGCGATTCGCGCCACACGATCGCAGTCTCTCTGCGCGAAAGTTGTGGATCGCGTTTGCAGCCGAAGTCGTCGGTACGGTGACGGTCGATGCAGGTGCTGCCGAGGCGTTGCGAAGCGCAGGCCGATCACTTCTGCCTGCTGGTGTCGTCGACGTGAGCGGCTCGTTCGCCGCTGGCGATGTTGTCGATGTGTCACTTGCCGACGGTCGCATCATCGGCCGCGGCCTGGCTTCCGTCGATGTCGCTGACGCTCGGTCTATGCAGGGGAAACGCACATCCGACATCGAAGGCCAACGCTCGACAGTCGTCATTCACCGTGATGATCTTGTCGTGTTTTGATCAGCCGTTAGAACGAGCCTATTCAGACCGAAATTTCGGCGTCGGGTGTTGCCGAGCCTCGACTTGGCAGAAGGCCACTCACTTGCCTGATTTCAGGTACTCGCAGTGCAAAGAGCGCGCCGACATACACGATGAACCCCACGACGAGGCAGAAGAAGAGCTCAGCCAGCTCGGAATAGCCCGAGGTTGGTTTGAGGGCGCGGTCGACACCAGTAACAGCGAGCGACATGATGGTGACTGCGACGATGCAACGCGCCAGAAGCGTTCCGAGCGCTCTCCACTTGACTGCCCTGTGTTTGACGTGAAGAAGCCACAGCACAATGACTGAGGAAATGAGGTATGCAAGCGCAAAGGCAAGGCCGAGGCCGAGTACGCCGTGACGTTCGACGAGCCACACAGCGAACACAACGTTCAAGATGTTCTCCACCAAGTTCACGAGAAACGGTGTTCGAGTGTCGTGGTGTGCGTAAAAGCCACGGAGCGCAAAAATGTAGATGGAGAATCCGAGCAGACCTACCGCAAGGCCGATGAGTGCGCGCGACGTGTTGTAAGTGGCTTCTGATGTGAAGTGGCCGTGTTGAAGAAAAATGCGCAGGATTGGTTCGGCCAGAAGAATCATGCCCAGCGAAGCGGGCAAGGTGAGCAAACTGATCCACCTGAAACCTGCAGTCATGCCGCCAGCGAAACCGTCCACGTCGCTGTTGCGCACACGACGTGATAACTCTGGAACGAATGTGGTGGCAATAGAGATGGCGAGCAGGCCGTGTGGGAGGTAGAAGAAAGTCATTGCCTTCGAGTACGCGTCCTGGTTTCCACTTCCCGGCTGGGCAAGATTCTTGATGACCACCAAACACACCTGATTGGTGACGACGTAGCCGAAAGTCCAGAACGAAAGTCGAGCCATCGTGCGAACTGCCGGGTGACGCAGCTCTGGCTTGAACGACAAATTGATGTCTGCACGTTTGATGGCGGGGACAAGCACAAGTCCCATTGCGGCGATTCCCCCCGTTGCACCAAGAGTGAGCAACCAGTAGAAGGCACCATCGACTTTGATGTCGGAGAGGCCCGGTGTGCCATCGCGGGTGAACGGGATGAGCAGTAAAAACATGATGGTGACGATGTTGGCCACCGCAGGCGCCCAAGCTGCAGCGAAAAATCGGCGCCTTGAGTTCAGCAATGCAGACGCAATAGCCGTGAGCCCGTAAAAGAAAATCTGAATGAGGAAGACACGGCACATCATCGTTCCGACCGCACGGAACTGGTTTGCATCGACGGCGGCACTCGGGTTGAGTGAGAAGATTCGAAAGATGAGGGGAGCGGCAGCGATAGCCAGCAAGGTGGCGAAGGCGAGCACGATGAGCGACACAGTCACGACCGCACTGGTGGCGTCATCATCCTTGTCTTCTGCATGGCGGGTAAAAACCGGCACGAGGCTTGCTGCGAGCACGCCACCGACGAGCAGTTCGTAGATGGAGTTGGGGGAGTTGTTCGCTCCGTCGTACGCATCAGCGAGAGCTGTCTGTCCAAGAATGACACCGAGGACGATGACACGCATGAGGCCGGTGAGCCGAGACACAGCTGTGCCAATGGCGACGATCACCGTGTCTTTGAACATGGGTAGAAGCGTAGGGAAAAGGTCCCCGACCCACGGCTATTCAATGGTGCCAAGTAGGGTCGTCTCTTATGGCTCCTCGCTTTGAATCCGTTCAATCCGTCCGTGACGGCCTGCGCAAGGTCAACTATCTCTCCGACGATGGAATTGCCGGAGTGTCGTTTCTTGCCGACCGACTGGGCAAGCCGATTCTCGTTGAGGGGCCTGCAGGTACGGGCAAGACCCAACTCGCAAAGAGCATCGCTGACATGACTGGGGCTCGCCTCATTCGTCTTCAGTGTTACGAGGGTCTCGATGAATCGAAGGCGCTTTATGAATGGAACTACAAGAAGCAGTTGCTTCGTATCCAAGCAGATCGCAAGTCTGACTCATGGTCAGAGATTCATGACGACATCTTCGGTCCAGACTTCCTTCTGACTCGTCCGTTGTTGGAGGCCATCACGGCAGATGATCCGGTGGTGTTGCTGATCGACTAAGTTGACCGAGTCGAAGTTGAAACCGAAGCTCTGCTGCTCGAAATCTTGTCCGAGTATCAGGTTTCTATTCCCGAGCTCGGAACCATCACAGCGAAACAAATTCCG
This sequence comes from Actinomycetota bacterium, assembly GCA_046093725.1. Classification (GTDB taxonomy): domain Bacteria; phylum Actinomycetota; class Acidimicrobiia; order Acidimicrobiales; family Ilumatobacteraceae; genus UBA2093. The sequence goes on along the minus strand of JBJTGC010000066.1, from coordinate 366 downwards.
CTGGTCTTCTTGACGTCGAACAACACGCGTGAGTTGTCGGAGGCGTTGAAGCGTCGCTGCTTGTTCTTGCACGTCGACTATCCGGACATGGACCGCGAGAAAGAAATCGTCCTCGCAAAAGTCGAGGGAATTTCCCAGAACTTGGCAGACCAAATTGCTCGCATCGTTAGAAGTATCCGCCAGCTCGACCTCAAGAAGGCCCCATCTGTCAGCGAGACTCTCGACTGGGCGCGCACTCTCGTGCTGCTCGGCATTGAGCACATCGAGGCCGAGCAAGCCAAAGAGACGTTGCACATCCTTCTCAAGTACCAGACAGACATCGCGAAAGCCGCGAAGGAACTGTCAGTCGACAAGTGACCCGAGGCG
>JBJTGC010000065.1:0-3291 GCA_046093725.1 Actinomycetota bacterium | reverse complement strand
CGCAGACCGAGACGCTCCTGCTCTGGCTCCTCATCGCGAAGTTCGAGCAACTTGGCCAGCGCCTCAGGTGTGATTTCGATGATGGTGTCTGACGAATTGGTGACGAGTGGGCTCACGAAAGTCAGGCTATCGGCGCGGGGCCGTCGGGTCTAGGCGTGCTCGATCACTCAGCGCGAGACGCCGCCCACAACCTCGAGCCCTTGGCCCGACACATACCCGGCAGCGTCACTGCACAACCACAACACGACATCGGCGATGTCGGAGGGCTGACAGACGCGACCAAACGGACTCTTCTCGTCAAGCGCTCGCAAGTCAGTGAGATCCTTGTTTCCTGTCATGGCGCGCCCCATTCGAACTCCCATGTCGGTCTCAACAAGACCTGGCGCAACGACGTTCACATGAATGTGATTCGGTCGTTCTTCTTTGGCGAGTACTTGCGCGAGGGCTTCCTGTGCCGACTTCCCCATTGAATACGGAGCGCTTCCTGCGCCGAAGTAGCTGGTGGCGGTCGAAGAAATGAAGACGATGTCACCCCGTCCGCGGCCGCGCATCGAAGGCAACACTGCACGGCAGAGCTGATGTGGACCGAGGGCGTGTACGGCGACAAGTCGCCACAACTCTTCCGCATCGGTGTCGGCCACAGCCTTGCCTCGCGACGCGACTCCTCCGTTCACCACAAGCACATCGATACCGCCGTGCATGGCGACAACTTCCTGAGCCATCGCTTCACACTGTTCCGGCACGTCGGTAGACGCCATGTGTATGGATGCGCGACCACCGGCATCAATGATTTCCTGAGCAGTTGCCTGAGCAGATTCTTCGTCGCGCCGATAGTTGATGGCGACAGTTGCTCCTTCGCGGCCGAATGCAAGCGACACTCCGCGACCGATTCCTCGTCCACCACCAGTGACAAGGACGACCTTCCCGCTGAACTTCCCCATGACTCACCTCCACTTGTGCAGTCGCCAACCTAGACCGACGCTCAGGTGCGACAACACAAAGATCACTTCAAGCGCATCACCATTGCGTCTGACATCACACACCACTCACCACGCCAGATACGCTGACCTCACACACGGGGAGCTCGCCGGATCGGCGGGCTGAGAGGGTGCCCGCCGGTACCGACCCGAAAACCTGATCTGGGTAATTCCAGCGGAGGGATGGCATGGTCGATCGGAAACACACTCACGCAATCGTCATCTTGGGTGGTGACTTGCCGTCGCTCAACCATCAGTACGACACGACCGACGCACTTGTCATTGCCGCCGACAGCGGCTGGGAGCATGCTGTTGCGCTTGGGCTGACGCCGCATTTTCTTGTTGGCGATCTGGACAGCATCTCCCCTGCGTCGCTCGCCATGGCACGTGAGTCGTCAGCGACAATTGTTGAACATCCACGAGACAAAGACGCAACCGACGCCGAACTTGCACTGAGCATCGCAATGGAACACACAGTCGATTCAATCCACGTCATGTCGGGCGGCGGCGATCGTCTCGACCACGTACTCGGCGCGCTGCATATCCTCGGAACACCAGCGCAAAACGGTGTGCGCACAACATGCACCGCTGGAAGTGCACTGATACACGTCGCCACAACTCATCACATTGCTACGTTCAATGCGCTTGTTGGTGAGACCATCAGCCTGCTTCCGGTAGGCGGCAGAGTTCATGTCTCATCAACGAGTGGTCTTCGCTGGAGTTTGTCGGAGGAAGTGCTCGACCCATTCAGCTCACGAGGAATCAGCAACATCGCAACAGAAACCACTGTCACCGTTCGAGTGGCAGAAGGTGTGTTGTTCGTGATTCAACCCGGACATCACTCGGAAGGAGTCGCGCCATGACAAGGAAGCCAACGAAGAGAACAACCAAGACAAGAACAGCGATTACGGTTATCACACTGTTGTCGCTGTTTGGCGTGTCGGCCTGCTCAGCATCTGATGACAGCGGCAATCCTGCCGAGCAAAGATCTGTGACCCTGCTTGCGTACGATGCATTCACACCACAAGAAGGCATCTTTGAGCCCTTCACTGCAGACACCGGTATCGAGGTGAAGATCGTGACCGGTGGCGACACCGGAACTCTTGTGTCGAAGGCGATACTCACGGCCGGCAACCCTGAAGCAGATGTTCTTTGGGGCGTCGACAACACATTCCTCGCACGTGTGCAGGAGGCAGACGTACTTGACACCATCGAGCCCGTAGATACCGGCGACGTCTGCATCAATATTCACGATGACTACTTCGAGAATGCAGGACTAAGACCACCGTCATCATTGGCTGACCTAATTGACCCTGCATACAAAAATATGCTCGTGGTGCAGGATCCCCGAACAAGTTCACCGGGGCTCGCCTTTCTTCTTGCAACGATCGCCACTTTCGGAGAGAGCGGCTGGCGTGACTATTGGACACAGCTTCGAACTAACGGCGTGAAAGTTGTCAGCGATTGGACCACTGAATACAACGTTGAATTCTCGGGGTCCACGGGCAAAGGAAGTCGCCCACTCGTGGTCAGTTATGGGTCGTCACCGCCAGCTGAAGTGTTATACAGCGACCCACCGGTCGCTGAGCCGCCTACATCGGTGATGGAATCCTCGTGTTTCCGTCAGATCGAATATGTGGGTCGACTAAAAGGCACACAGAGGCCAAATGAGGCCGACAAACTCATCCAGTTTTTGCTGGGGAAGACATTCCAAGAATCCATGCCCCTCACCCTGTTTGTGTTTCCTGTGAATGAATCTGCAGAGTTGCCAGAAGTGTTCGAGAAATTCGCAGTACAACCAAGCAACCCTCTGACTATTGATGCTGACGCCATCGCGGCAAACCGTGAACTCTGGATCGAGCAATGGGCCGATTCGGCACTCTGACACCTGGCGTCTCTGTGACCAGATTCGATGACGAGCCAGTCGTCTTCAACAGGATTATCGCGTTTCTGTTACTACTTCCCGTTGGCCTACTGACCGTCTTCTACATACTGCCGACACTGAACCTCATCACATCAGCCACCTCGGCATCGTCGGCGGTCGAACATCTCACCTCGAGGTCCACCTGGAATGTTCTGTGGTTCACCACGTGGCAAGCAGCGCTCAGCACACTGCTCACACTCGTCGTCGCTCTGCCAGTCACGTGGGCAGTATCGGTCTTCCGATTTCGTGGTCGCTCCATCGCACAGGCAGTCATGGTCACTCCATTTGTCATGCCATCAGTGGTGGTAGCCGCTGCGGTGCGCTCGATCATCCCCGGCAACGACAACACCGGATTGATTCCCATCTTGATTGCGCACTGTATTTTCAATG
>JBJTGC010000064.1:0-2444 GCA_046093725.1 Actinomycetota bacterium | reverse complement strand
GAGGAAGAGGGTGTGCGCTCCTTTGAGGCCAGCTTCGATGATCTGCTCGGCACGCTCGACGCGAAAAGGCAATCAATCCTTTGATGCTGCTGCAGCCTTGACGGCTTCGATGGCTTTCTCTATTGCACGGGTTGCTTGGGCAAGTTTCTTGTCGCTGGTCGGACGCACTCCCGTTCCGGATTCGACCGCATCCTGCAGTGTTGCAATTGAAATATCCATGAGCGACTCATGAACGCCCTCGAGCCGACTTAGTACATCTGCATAGACGTCCCTCATGACATCTCCTCCATTGGTAGACGGCTACGACGAAAAAGAGAGTAGCGTTCGTACTCGTGCCAAAGCCTGAACATCTTCATGAGTGGGTCAGTTTCGACGACCCAGACGAACAACGCACGTGGTTGATCGACGCGACATTTCTTCGATCTAACTACAAGTGCATTTACGGAGAAGGCTGCAAGGGTGTGCTCGACGACGATGCCGAAGAGTTGCAGCAAGGTTGCTGCTCGTACGGCGCTCACTTTCTCGATGAGAAAGACTTCGCCACGGTCAAGAAGACCAGCAAATTGCTGAAGGATCACCACTGGCAGAACAAGAAGATCGCAGACAAGAAGGGCTGGCATGTCGTCGCAAAAGATGGCAGCAAGAAGACTCGAGTTGTGAATGGCGCATGCATCTTCCACAATCAGCCCGGATTTGCTGGTGGATCTGGCTGTGCACTGCATATCGCAGCAATGGAGGCGGGCGAAAGGCACATGGACTGGAAGCCCGATGTGTGCTGGCAGGTACCAGTGCGTCTTGAGGAGCACACCGAAGAAGATGGTCATGTGGTGTCGATGCTGCGCGAGTGGAAGCGCCGTGACTGGGGCGATGGTGGACACGAATTCCATTGGTGGTGCACCGAAGCTCCTGAAGCATTTGTCGGCAAAGATCCTGCATACGTGTACTTCAAGGACGAGATCACAGAGTTGGTCGGCAAGAAGGTGTACGCACTGATCGTGCAGCAACTCTCGCGAGTAAGTGGAACGCCAGTTCCTCACCCAGCCGTCAGGCGACGCACAAAGAGATAACAACAGCCCAGATTCTGGGCGAATGCACTATTTGGGTTCGCGCTTGAAGGCGCGACGACGGTCCTCGAGGGCCAAGTGACGCTTTCTGATACGAACCTTTGTCGGAGTAATTTCGACAAGTTCATCCTCAGCGATCCACTCGATTGCTGATTCCAATGTGTGAATAATCGGTGCTGCAAGCTTCACGCCATCATCGTGGCTATGAGTTCGGATGTTGGTCTTTTCCTTGGCGCGCACCGCATTGACGACCATCTCTTCTCCGCGCGCACTTTCGCCAACAACCATCCCCTCGTAGATGTCATCGCCAGGTTCGACAAACAGAGTTCCGCGTAGCTGAAGGTTGTCGAGTGCGTACGGAGTGGCGACGCCAATGCGGTCGCCGATCATCGCCCCACCCTGTCGATGTGGCACTTCACCTGCCCATGGCATCCAACCGGCACGAGTTTGGTGCAAGAGCGCCGTTCCACGGGTGGCCGTGAGCAACATTGAACGAAGTCCGATGAGTCCACGAGAAGGTGCCTCAAAGGACACGATCGTGCGACCTGGATCTCCGGGCCGCATGTCAGTGATACGCCCCTTTCGTGGTGCTAATTCTTGCGTGACGGTGCCCACGTACTCATCGGGAACATCGCATGATCCCGACTCTTTTGGTTCATGAAGTTTGCCGTCAATAGTTTGCGTGACCACTTCGGGACGACTGACTTGAAGCTCATATCCCTCACGACGCATGTTCTCGATGAGAACCGCAAGCTGCAATTCTCCGCGACCAGCCACTGTCATGATGTCCGCAGAGTCGGTGTCGGACACCTTGATGGACACATTTCCGAGAACTTCCTTACGAAGGCGATCTCGAATGTGTCGCGAGGTCACGAACTTTCCTTCACGGCCTGCGAAGGGCGAGGTATTGACGCCGAAGCTCATCCGAAGAACGGGCTCGTCGACTTCAAGTCGTGGCAATGGTTCGGTGACATCTGGGTGCGCGATGGTGTCACCCACCTCTACATCATCGATACCTGCGAGAACGAACAAGTCGCCCGCGCCAATCTCTGTCACTTCTTCGCGGCCAATACCGCGGAACACCGACAATGAACTGATCTTGCGTCGCTGCGGCGGAGAGTCGGGACCGGTTTGCTTGCCCCAAAGCACAACAGACTCCCCTTTGCGCAGCACTCCAGACTGAACACGACCGATGGCCAATCGACCGAGATAGTCACTCGCATCGAGGTTGGTGACGATTGCCGTGAGCGGCTCATTTGGAGCAACAGCCGGTGCCGGAATCGTGTCGACAATCGCTTGCAAGAGCGCCTCGAGCCCATCTGAGGGTTCAGGCATTCCGATGCCCTTTACTGCGCAGCCATCGCGAGCAATGGCGGATAC
>JBJTGC010000063.1:0-10178 GCA_046093725.1 Actinomycetota bacterium | reverse complement strand
GGCGAGTACCAGCGTCGACAAACACCGGTGCCGGAAGTGTGGCAAGAGTGGCAGCGAGAAGTGTCCAGCGAGGTGAACCTTCAACATGCTCTGCGCCACGGTGAATCACTAGCAACCCGTTCTCGATCGTGGTGCCACAGTGCAGCAGGGTGTCGGCATCTGCTGTGGAGTTCTCAGCCAGCCAATCGTTCACGCCAGGTCCGACGGGTTCGGCCATTCCGAGCATTGCGGGAACGTCGCCACACAGGTCGACCAACACTGCTCGGGGGCGCTGTGCCACTTCCGCCAGTGCGCAAGCGACAGTCACCAAGGTGGTGCCATTGCCACCTTTGCTCGAATGGAACAGATACACCACAGCCTCCTCGTCGGGTCTGCGGTGATGTGTGAGTGTCAGCTATGAAACGGAGACAGGTTGCTAGACCTGCAGGTCAGAACACCACTTCGTTGCGCAACTGCGCGCCGTTGACAAGGTTCGACAAGTTGTCGATGAAGATATCGATGGCGCGACCACTGATAAATGTCGACGTGCCGCTTGAGTGCGGAGTGATAATCACGTTGTCCATGTCCCACAGGGGACTGTCACTTGGAAGTGGTTCGACTGCAAACACATCGAGGCCCGCGCCAGCCAAGTGCCCGTTTCGGAGCGCTTCAACAAGTGCGGGTTCATCTACCAATTCACCTCGACCGACATTCATGAAGAACGAACCGGGTTTCATGGCAGCGAGCGCTTTGGCATCGATGAGGTTGCGCGTGTCATCGTTCAACGGAAGAGCGAGAGCCACATGATCGGCTTGCGCGAGAGCTTTATGAAGTTGCGACAGTGGAACAACGGGGCAAGGTTGCAACCCAGAAGTGGTGCGACGCGCTGCGGTAACCTTCATATTGAACGCTTGTGCAAGACGAATGATTTCCTGACCAATAGGGCCTACGCCGATGACGAGCAGCGATGATCCCTCTAGTTCAACAAACCGATGCATCGTCCATTCATGTCGTTCTTGCTGACGAACAAAACCCTTGAAGTCACGACTATGAGCAAGCATGTACATCATCACGGTTTGGGCAATGGGTGATGCTGCAGTTCCAGCTGAGTTGGTAAGACGAACTCCACGTTCGACAAATGTGCGAAAGATGGGACTATCGACCCCGGTGGAGAAGGTGTGCAACCACTTCAGGTTCGGTGCAGCGAGAGCCGATCGCATAATGCCGAGAGTGCGGTCTGGCCAACAGTCATCGCTGAAGCACGCACTACGCACGTTGGCAACTTGCTCGTCGGGAAGTTGTTCAGGACCCGTGTAGATGACAGGCGTGACGGTCGGGTCCGCATTCAGAATGCGGTCGCTGTAGCGCTCCCACACGGTGTCGCTCAACAAAACGACATGTGGTCCAGAGGCAGAGGTCACGCTGCAACTTTACGGAGCGAGGCGGTACCAACAGGCCTCGAAACGGTACGGTCAGAGACATGGCGTTGGTGACGGCGATGGTGTCAATGGCGGTGTCGCTGTTGTCGCTGATGCCAGGTCTTGCCGGTGACGGCAATGCCGCGGGTGCTCGAGACACCCAGAGCATCGTCACCTCGGTCACCCCGATGCCACCGAGCGCGGTGCAAATTGACATCGTGGGCTTCGATTCGTTCTTGCGCGTACGCAGTGATGGCGTGAAGGTCGAAGTGGCGGGGTATGAGAACGAGCCGTACATCCGCATCGACACAGATGGCACCGTGTGGGTGAATGACCGATCCATCACGCGAGCAATGAATGAGTCGCGCTACGGGAACGAGTACGACGCATCAGACCCATCTGCGTTCTCCACGACGGAAACTGCGTGGCGAAGAATCGCCAGCAACGGCGAGGCAATGTGGCACGACCACCGGTCACACTGGATGAGTCCGAAGCCACCAGCAACGATTGACGCGCTCGGAAAGATCCAGGACTGGGTGGTGCCCGTCTCCATTGACGGGGTAGCCACTGATATTCGAGGTGAGATGTATCTGCGTGAGCGTGCCTCCACGTGGTGGTGGGCATGTGGCTTCATCACTGTGATTGTTCTTGCGCTCGTCGCGCTTCGTGCGCGGTCAATAGTCGACCTTGCAGTATTCAAGATAGGTGCGTTGGCACTTGCAGCAGGTGCGTGGCAGATGATTGCACTTCCCGCAGCTGCGCGACCAGCTCCGTTGTTGTTCGGTTTCGGTGCGGCAGCTGCGCTCGCTGCAATCACGTCAGTGTTCATGCGTACACGACGCTCATACTCGATTACTGCTCCGGCGTTTGTTGCTGGCGCTGGTTTGTCCTTGGTGCTCGGAGCATGGTTCGCGCGCGACTATGTGCAATCGGCGTACATACCCGGTGCTGATGATGCGCAGTGGATAGTGCGAGTGCTTGTACCGATGATGCTTGCAGCAGGAATTGTTGGTGTCATCGACGGAGTGCGTCGAACTGCATTTCCACCTACGACAACGTCGTAGTGAAGTGAAGAACTAAACCGACAAGAGGTCGCGTGCACCAGTGTCGGAACTGGGGTGACGCAACTTGCTCATTGCGCGAGCTTCGATTTGACGAATGCGCTCACGAGTGAGGTTGAAATGTTCGCCAACCTCTTCGAGTGTGCGTGGCTCGCCTTTGCCGTCGAGACCGAAACGCAGCTTCAAGATTTCGCGTTCACGCTCGTCGAGTGGCGCGAGGAGGCGCTGAATTTCTTCGGGCAACAACGAGGTTGCTGCTTCTTCGAATGGTGACACCGCAGAGCGATCTTCGACGACATCGCCCAACTCGGCATCGCCATCTTCACGAAGTGGTTCGGAGAGTGACAACGGTTCGGCAGCGAAGCGCAATGCCTCGGTGACTTTGTCTTCTGGCATCTCGACTTCTTTTGCCAATTCGGCAAGGGTGGCCGGACGGCCGTACTTCAGCTCGAGACGCGAGCGAGCCTTCTGCAGTCGCGCAAGAGTGTCGCCTGCATGGACTGGCAGACGGATGGTGCGACCGGTGTTGGCGATACCGCGGGTGATGGCTTGGCGAATCCACCATGTTGCATATGTGGAGAATTTGAAGCCTTTGCGCCAGTCGAACTTCTCGACGGCGTGCATGAGGCCGAGGTTTCCTTCTTGGATGAGGTCAAGCAATGGCAGACCCGATGCTTGGTACTTCTTCGCGATGGACACCACGAGACGAAGGTTTGATTGCACGAATGCACGCTCGGCGATTTCGCCTTCACGAATGATTTTCTTCAACTCGCGTCGCTTGGCGACGGTGACATTCTTGGTGGCTGCAAGTTCTTCACCTGCTGCTTTGCCGGCTTCGATGGCCTTTGCAAGGCGAACTTCATCGTCTTTCGTGAGAAGTGTGTACTGACCAATATCTGTCAGATACAGACGGACAAGATCTTCTTCGTCGCGATCCACACGATCCTTCGCCACGCTGACTCCGAACTGTCTCACCGGCCACCCCGCCGGGGCCGAATAGGGGAAGGATACCGACGGCCCGTCTCGCAACCTCAGGGGAGACCAGAAGTTCGCAAAGTGGCGACATTCGTGGCGCTTCGACAGGCACAGGTTGTGAATTCTCGTTACGCTTCGGTCATGTCGAACCCTCTGCTCAATGAAAAAACGATGACTCGGGTGGCAACTCGCACCGAAGGCGACGCCGGATGGGCTGCACCGAATGGTCAGTCGTCTTCCACTTCTGGTACGTGGGCACCACCGGTTTCTGATGGTCCAGTCACCACATGGCACGGCGGTGTCATGACCGCATCGGGTACCGCGAGCGCAACCATCATGTTGCTGTTGTTGCTTGTTGCGTCAGCAGCAATTACGTGGACGCAGGTAGATGTCATCAGTTCGACAACAGCTACAGGTGAAGCAACGACGACGCTGAACTTCCCGGTTGGCTGGGTGCTTGGTGGTTTCATCGTCGGTCTCGTATCGATGCTCGTCGCAACCTTCAAGCCAGCACTCTCACGCTTCCTTGCACCTGTGTATGCAATTGCTGAAGGTGTCGTACTCGGCGCGATTAGTCGTGCATATGACGCCGAATACAGCGGCATCGTGTTGCAGGCAGTCGGTGTTACCGCTGCAGTGTTCTTCGGAATGCTGTTCATGTATCGCACCGGAATCATCAAGGTCACCAACCGCTTCCGCCGCACCGTCATGGGCCTCACAGTCGGCGTTGCGGTGTTCTATTTGGTGTCGTTGGTGTTCAGCATGTTCGGTGCCACGCCGTCATTCATCAGCAGCGCATCGGGTTTTGGCATTTTGTTCAGCGTGTTTGTCGCCGGTTTGGCGGCATTCAACTTGGCGCTCGACTTCGACATGATCGACTGGGCCGAGAAGAACAAGATGCCCGCTTACATGGAGTGGTTCTGTGCACTCAGCTTGTTGGTCACACTCGTGTGGCTGTATCTCGAAATTCTGCGCCTGTTGGCGAAGCTGCGCGAGAACTGATCCGTTGCGCTTCGGCGCGACCAGTTGAAAAAGTCAGCGAGGCGGGTTCGCCACGCGTGACGTGGGCCGATGTTCGAGGACCGAATCGGGAATGTCGTTACCCGTCACTTCGCATGTCCAGTACGTGCCTGCTTCGAGACGCGACAGCGCAATTTCCACATCGGCAAGGTCTTGTTCGATCGCGACCAAATTGATAGCGGGCTCGTGCTGGTTCTCGTTCATCGACACATTTCAAGGGTAGGCGAGCCACGCCGTCCGATGCGCATCATTCCGCTTGTAGCGTGACGGGCATGCCTTTTCCTTTCCCCGCACTCGATGGTTCCACGCAACAGACGCAGAAGTTCTCCGATGTTCCCGAAATGGGCATCGACCCCAGCAAGCGGTACACCGCCACCATGGAAACCTCAATGGGAACATTGGTCATTGCACTCGATGCGGTGAAGGCACCGAAGACTGTCAATAACTTTGTGTTCCTCGCTGGTTACAAGTACTACGACGGCATCATTTTCCATCGCATCATCAACGGCTTCATGTGTCAGTGTGGCGACCCCACCGGCACGGGTCGCGGTGGTCCCGGGTATCGCTTTGAAGATGAGCTGCCAAAGCCCGGTCAGTATCAAATCGGTTCGATTGCAATGGCAAATGCCGGACCGAACACCAACGGATCACAGTTCTTCCTCATCAGCGGACAAAGTGGCGTGCAACTGCCGCCGCACTACGCATTGTTCGGTCAAGTGGTGAAGGGTCTCGAAGTCATTGATGCGATGCAGAAGGTTGAAACAGACCGCAGTGATCGCCCGTTGACCGACGTGGTCATCAACAGCGTCACCATCACTGTCGCCGATTGACTCGCGAAGTCAGTGCCGCAGCCGCGCGCCGCATGGCGCTGGCCGCACAAGGACTCCACACATCACGCCCCACCGGACGCATTGACCGACGGCATCTACGCAAAGTGTTCGACACCATCGGTGTCATTCAAATCGATTCGGTCAACGTGTTGGTGCGCAGTCAAGAGCTTCCACTCTTTGCCCGGTTGGGTGATCATCCGCGCACGCTGATACCTGATGCAACTGCCGATGGTGAACTGTTCGAGTACTGGGCTCACGAAGCAGCACATGTGCCGGTGGAACATCATCGTTTGTTTCGTTGGAAGATGAACGAGGCCAAGAAGGGGGCCATGTGGTCGGGGTTGCATGAATTGCAGAAGACCAAACCACATTTCGTGCGCAACGTGTTGAAGAAAGTCCGCGATGAAGGGCCACTTGTCGCAGGTGACGTGAAGACACGTACGGGGCCCAAAGGCTCATGGTGGGACTGGGATGAAGGAAAGGCTGCACTCGAGTACTTGTTCTGGACCGGACAGTTGACGGCAACGAGACGCGAGAAAGATTTCGCCCGCGTGTACGACCTTCCCGAGCGCCATGTGCCATCTCGCGCACTTCAGTCTCCGACACCTAGTGCAACTGGGGCGCGTCGCGAATTGTTGTTGCTTGCAGCACGGTCGTTGGGTGTCGGTACGGCAAAAGATCTTGCTGACTATTTTCGCCAACGGGTGACCGCAGCTGCACCTCACCTTGCCCACCTGGTCAAGACAGGTCAGTTGGAACAAGTGCGCGTCGAGGGCTGGCGTGAACTGGCCTACGTTCACCCCACCGCGCGAGCACCACGAACCGTGAGTGGAAGGGCATTGCTATCGCCGTTCGACTCGTTGTGTTGGTTCCGTCCGCGCATCGAGCGGTTGTTCGACTTCAACTACCGCATTGAGATCTACACGCCAGCACCAAAGCGTGTGTATGGGTACTACGTATTGCCGTTTCTGTTGCATGATCGACTCGTCGCGCGTGTCGAACTCAAAGCAGAACGACACGCCAGCCGGTTGATGGTGAACGGAGCGTTCGCAGAGCGCGAAGTTGACAAGAAGTTGGTGGCGTCAGAGTTGTCCGATGAATTGTCGTTGATGGCGAAATGGTTGGGCCTTGACAGCGTTCATGTGGGAACGCGTGGAGATCTCAGTGCGCTCGTGAAGCGGGCGAGTCGAGGTCGGTGACCCAGCGAATTGCGCCCGTCACCACCTGACCAACGGGACGATACGCAAAACGTTCCGTGAGTGGCATCCACGGCAATCGCAACATGATTCGCGTCCACACTGGTAGCAGCGACACCGCACCTGCAGCAATGAGGGCATAAGGCACGCGCTGTGCTGTCGGAAGTGGCGGAGTGATGAGCAAGTAGCGAGCGGCATCACGTGACTCACGTGTGCTACGCAACTCTGAGCGATATTCACGCAAGTGATCGTGAAGTGCTTGTTCAGACTCTGGTGGTGCCGGCACACCCAACTTGCGCGCAATCACGGCCATGTCACTGACGTACGCGTCACGACCTTCTTGGTCGAGTGGGTTCGCGCCAAACACTTGATGTGCCGCAAGAAAACTGTCGACTTCAGCAATGTGCACCCAACGAAGTAGGTGTGGGTCGTTCGCACTGTATTCCTCACCTGTGCTTGTGGTGCCTACAACACGAGTGTGCACGGCGCGAACACGATCAACAGCTTGTTGAGCAACGTCAGCAGGACCGAATGATGTTGCTGCCAAAAAATCGGCGGTGCGCTGCAAGCGTCCCCATGGATCGTTTCGATAGTCACTGTGTTGGGCCACGCCAGCCATGGCGCGTGGATGTAGTGACTGCACCAACAAGGCGCGCATGCCACCAATGAACATCGATGCATCGGCGTGAACACGATGAATAGGGCGGTCGGGGGCAAACCAACGCTCGCCCGGTGCATCCATGATGTGCGCTGCCTTTTCATCGGCGTTCGGCCCGATAACCCTGTCGCGAAGCGCCCCGGCAAGCGATTGCCGAACGGACTCCACCTGAGGAAGTCGGCGCAGTGCTTCGAAGTTCACGCTCCCATCGTGACAGTGATTTCAGGCGCGTGCGTAGCGCACCGGTATGTATTTCTCGCACCAGTACGCTTTGCTCCGTGAGTGACACCCCCGCTGGCTCTTCGCCCGACACACGTCACATGCCTCGCTGGGTACCACGGGCGGTGGTGCTTTTTTGGCTCGGGTACTTGGGCATGTTGGTGGTTCGGTATTCGTTCAATCGACTGAGCCAATTACTCATTCTGTTGCTTGTCAGCTTGTTCCTGGCCTTCGCCATTGAACCTGGCGTCAATGCTCTCAGTCGTCGAGGGTGGGGACGTCGACGGGCGACATCGTCCATCATTCTTGCGATCATTCTCGGCGTCTTGGCCTTCATCGGAATTGTGGGAACAGTTGTCGGCACACAGCTCGCTGACTTGGCGACCAACAGCGAACAGTATGTAAACGACACCGTGAAGTTCATCAATGACGCGTTCAACACGAACATCGACCCGCAAGCGGTGAACGATCGCATCACCGACCCCAATGGCCCAGTGCAGAAATTCATTGACAGTCAACAAGACCGAGTGTTCTCGGTGACGTTGCAGGCGCTCGGAGTATTGCTTCAGATTTTGTCCATCGTGTTGTTCACCTATTACTTGGTTGCCGATGGTCCACGATTGCGGCGTTCCATCTGTAGCCGTCTCGAACCGGACAGACAGCGCCGAGTTCTCGACACATGGGATCTTGCAATCACCAAGACCGGTGGGTATCTGTACTCGCGTGCGTTGCTGGCATCGTTGTCCGCGTTCTTTCATTGGATCGCTTTTCAAGCAATCGGTATTCCTGCACCCGTTGCCATGGCGTTGTGGGTCGGACTTGTGTCGCAATTCCTGCCGGTCATTGGCACGTACCTCGCTGGCGTCTTGCCGATTCTTCTTGCCTTCCTTGACTCACCTTTGAAAGCTCTCATCAGTGTCGGCTTCATCGTGGTGTATCAACAGGTCGAGAACTACTTGTTTGCGCCGCGTGTGACGGCACGCACCATGGAGATTCATCCGGCCTTTGCGTTCGGAGGTGCGATTGCAGGTGGAGCGTTGCTCGGGCCCATCGGTGCAATTCTCGCTTTGCCGGCTGCCGCTATGGCACAAGCGCTGGCCAGCAGTTGGGGTCAGCGTTACAATGTCATTGACGACACCCTCACGAACATTCGCGAAATAGACAAACCGCAACGCAAGCGCACACGGAAACGCAAACATCAATGACGGTGGGCGTGCGACCAGAACAGTTCGCGCCTCTTGCAGTGATGTCACGAAGTGGCGTCGATGAGAGCGTGCATTTTGGGGCTGTCGTCGGCTTGAACAGCGATGGCAGCGATGCATTCACGGTTGGCGATGCGGGCGTCACCATCTACCCGCGTAGCTCAACCAAGCCGTTGCAAGCATTGGCCATGGTGCGTGCTGGTCTTGTGTTGCCACCAGAGTTGTTGGCCTTGGTATGTGCCAGTCACAACGGCGAAAAAGTGCACCTTGATGGGGTGCGTGCAATTCTCGCGTCGGCAGGGCTTGACGAGTCTGCGCTGGGGAACACCGCCGGTCACCCCCTAGATGTCGAGTCGCAGCATCAGGCCATTCGTGACGGAGTCGCAAAGACGCCGTTGCAGATGAATTGCAGTGGCAAGCATGCGGGAATGTTGGCAACGTGCAAGGTGAATGGTTGGCCACTCGAGGGCTACCTCAACGAGAGCCACCCGTTGCAGCAAGCCATCACCGATGCGGTGCCAACTGTCGCAGGCGAGGCCGCAGCGGCAATCGGAGTTGATGGCTGTGGTGCACCGGCACATGTGGTGACGTTGCGCGGACTTGCGCGAATGTTCCGGTCAATTGCTGTCGGTGATGCCGGTGACGCTGGCACTCAGGTGTACACCGCAATGTCACAACACCCGTACATGGTCGGAGGTCGTGGTCGCCATGTCACCGCCATCGTGTCGTCGGTGAAAGGACTGTTCGCAAAAGATGGTGCAGAAGCTGTGTATGCAGCTGCGTTGCCAGACGGACATGCAGTGGCTTTGAAAGTGTCTGATGGTGGGGGCCGAGGTGAGCCAACTGTGTTGTTGGCAGCGCTTGCGCAGCTCGGTATCGACGTATCGCAGGTTCCTGAGTCAGTGCATGAAATTGCACTTGGTCACGGCAAGCAAGTGGGCCAGTTGCGTGCAGTGTGCTTCGGCAACACAGTTGGTGCGTAAAGTCGAACATGACGTCAATTCCATTTGTTCCTCGCATCGATGATGCCCCATACGCAACTGCGCAACAGATATCGCCGCTCATCCGCCGAGTCATTGCCGAGAACCCATCCAAGTTCACATATCGCGGCACGGGCACCTACATCATTGGCACTCATCACGTTGTGGTGATCGACCCGGGTCCGCGTCTCGACAGTCACCGTGATGCGCTGCAGCGAGCACTTGAGGGGTGCAACGTTGTCGGCATTGTCGTCACCCACTGCCACGCGGATCACTCGCCACTTGCCCAGTGGCTCAAAGAGTCGACTGGTGCACCTACGTACGCACTCGGGCCACATGCCGATGTGGTCTTCGATGCCGATGACATCGAAGAAGATGATGACGAAGACGAAGACGACGCAGACGACGCTGATGCGCACTCAGATGAACCGCGCGAAACCATCGACACCGAATTCCAGCCCGATGTCACTGTGGTGGATGGAGAGGTATTTCTCTCAACTGGTGAATTCTCTCTTGTTGCAGTGGCCACACCCGGGCATACGTCGAACCACTTGTGTGTTGCGTTGCCAGAAGAGCGAGCACTGTTCACTGGAGACCACATCATGGGTTGGAGCACCACGGTGGTGTCACCACCTGATGG
>JBJTGC010000062.1:0-16780 GCA_046093725.1 Actinomycetota bacterium | reverse complement strand
TAATTGTTAAACATGCCGCCGCTGCTGGCACACACGCCCATGCTGATTACCCATTTGGGCTCCATCATTTGGTCGTACACCTGGCGCAACACCGGTGCCATTTTCTGGCTCACTCGACCAGCCACGATCATGATGTCTGCCTGACGTGGTGATGCACGGAACACTTCCATGCCGAAGCGTGCGAGGTCGTAATGCGGCGCGCCAGTACCCATCATTTCGATGGCGCAGCAAGCAAGACCGAACGTGACACCCCAACTTGAGCGTGAACGCGACCACTTCACCAAGTCTTCGAGACGAGCTGTCACGAAGTTGTGTTGCAGGCCGGCGATGCCGTCATCGAGGACGTTCTGAACAACTCCCATCAGGCTGCCGTTACTTCTTCTGAACGACGACCCTCATGACCGACCCGACGAATAGTGGTGCGCGGATTCGGCGTGCTCGGAACTTGTGCGCTCGCGATGTCATGAAGCGGCTTGTAGCGCTGCAAAGGACCCCAGTCGAGTGCGCCGCGTGCAACGACGTACACAAAAGCGACAAAAAACACGGCGCTGAAAGCAAGCATTTCGATCAACCCATATGTTCCGAGAAACTCATGATCAACGGCGTATGGGTAGATGAAGATGATTTCGATGTCGAACATGATGAACAACATCGCGATCACGTAGAAACTCACGGGGAAGCGTTCGGGTGGTTCCTTACTCGGCACGATGCCACATTCGTACGGAGCCTCCTTAGCGGTATTCGGGCGCCTTGGTGCGAGCAAACCTGAGGCGACGAAACTCAGTACTCCGAAGAGAATGACGAGGATCGTCAACACCACAATGGGGAGGTACTGGCCCACTTGCTACGCCCTGACTGGTGTCGCGGCAGAGCGGTTGGCCATCACGTACGCCTCGCGGCGATGCAACACCCAACACAAGAGCAGGAAGATGATTCCTGAACCCAAGGTGATGAACATCGCGGGTTGACGCTTGTTTCCAAGGTCTCGCAACATCACCACATATCTGTGCGACTGTGCTTCGTCGACAACCGGACGTGCAGGCGCACGACCCGGTTCGGCACGCTGCTGAATGACAGGTGCAACTTCAACCACGGCGTAGCGCGGCTTATGGAAGAACGCCAAGAAGTCGAGGGACTCATTGATCTTTGGCCAACGTTCGCCACCACGGTCATACACCGCGACAGTGAGGTACTCGCCTGCCTTGAATTCCTCAGCCTTATTCTGCAGAAGGTCGTCTGACGAGGCGGCAGCTTGTCCACGTCGAGGATCAGCCTCGTCGAGCTTCACCCAACCTTCAGCAACCATCTGCTCTGACGCGGCGGCAGCGGCTTCTGTGGTCGACAATCCTTCTGTCTTCACCGACGACTCAATGACTTCAGCAGAATGGAGATTCGCAGGATCTCGCACGATGGCGATTGGCTCTGCAGGTTTCCACGATGGCTCATTGCCCTTCAAACCAATTCCGTAGACCCACCAGATAAGTGCCATCGACATCATCCAGCCGAAGAAGCCGGCCATCGCAACCAAGAACCCCAGACGCGCACCGATGTTGGTACCGACAATGAGGTACGTGCCACCGATGAGAACGACGACCATGATCAGAACAACAAGGATTCCGCGAATCTCAGGTTGCCAAGCGACTGCGAGCATCGACGCGATCATTTACAGCCCCCGCACATATTCAACAATGGCCTTCAACTGCTCATCGGTGTAGATGGCACCGAAGCCAGGCATACGACCACTTCCCTGTCCCTGCTCGCCATAACGCTTTCCGTATTCCGAGCCGACCTTCAAGAACTCGATCATGTCTTGCTTGTTCGGGAACTGCCGAATAGAGGAACCACCAGTGAGGTTCGGACCAAAGGCTCCACCACCGGTGACCTGCGGATCACCATATGAATAACCCTTGGTGTGGCAACGAGCGCACGAATACGAACCGCCGTACAAATCAATGTTGAACAAGGCCTCGCCGAGCGAACCGTATGTTCCGTTAGAGACGAGACGCTCGGCTTCTTTCTGAAGTTCGTCGTTCTTTTCTTTCGGAAGTTTTCCGTCAGAACACGTGCGTGCATCTTCCTTCGGGTCACTGCAACCTTCACGCGGAATCTGAATCGTCGCAAGATAGTCAATGAGGTTCTGCACTGACTGATCATTCAGTGGTCCGCCGCCGATTGTTCCCCACGCGGACATGGGAGAGAACGGCCGTCCGTAATTGAGAATGAAACGAACTTCTTCTTCACTGAACTTGTACAACACCGTGTTCAATGCAGGAGCTTTCCACGACACAGCTTTCACTTCACCAGTCTTCGGGTCAGTCACGGCGTAAGGGGCCACACCACCTGTGGCATTCATGCCACCGTGACAACCCGCGCAGTTCATTCCACCATCGGCAGTCGCAGCGAAGTTGCGACTGCCCCACTTTGCGAAACGCTTCTCGAACCCGAACTCTGCACCTGCTTGACGACCTGGCTCAAGCACCCAGTACAACGGCAGTCCGATTGTGATGATGACTAGGAATGCGATTCCGAGCAACTGTGTGCGCTCGAGTTTTTTCCCCTCGAGCACTTCATCGGGGTAGTACTCCTTGCGGTTTGCCGCAAGTTCAATTTCTGCTCCGGCTTCGGCACGACCTTTGCGCATGTTGCCAAGGCCATAAATGAGCCAGCCGATTGCGATTGTGAGGAAAAGAATCCAAGCAATCGATGTGTAGATACTTGCAATCATGATCAGTGGCCTCCGCCGCCAGCACCAATGCAGTGCGGACCTTCAGCTTCTTGACCAGTCGTGTTCACACCAATTGCCGGACCGGCGAACACGGCACCAGTGTCGATGGCCAGCACTCCGTTGTTGATGGCGACACCAAAACGATCCATTCCACGCGGTGCAGGCCCACCCTTTTTCTCGCCGACACGGTTGTACTGCGAACCGTGGCAAGGACACTCGAACCACTGCGAGCTCTTGCACTCTGGAACGCGACAGCCGAGGTGTGGACACTTCTGATACAGCGCGACGACACCAGCTTCCATGCCGCCGATAACTGGCGCTTGATTGCCGTACACGGCTGAAGCCTTGCCCAAAGCATCTTTTGGATACTCCGTGACCCATGCACGTGCTTCCGACAAGTACAAGAAACCGTTGTTTGACCTGATCAATTGAATGACGTCGTCAATTTTGCCCACGGTGATCTTCGTACCGAAACCACCAGATGCGCCCTTCCAAAGAAATGCGAGTACAGCTGCACCGAAGGCACCGATGCTCGCCGACATGAGCGCAACGGATGTGCGGTTGAAGAACATGCGACGAGTAACACCGAGAGTCTCCTCATCGGGTGGCGACCAAGGTGCCAATTCAGCTGGTGCCACAGTCGCGAGCGCGGTCGTTTGTGTGACCACTTGTTCCGCAGCACGCGTTGCGTCACGTGCATCGCGCTTGGCTGCACGATCACGTTGACGTGTTTCGCGTGACAATGCACCCGCGCCACGAACATCGGTCTTGCGGGCAGTGGTCAACACCACGACGGCGCCGAGAACGACCGCCGCGATAACGACGAGAGTGATGAGTAGTCCTGTGCTCATGTGTGTCAGTGCCTCACAACTCGAAGAAGATGCCGTCACGCCATGGGAACGTGAAGTTGAATCCGGGTCCGCGGAAGAACGAGCCGATGATGACAAGCACGGCCCAGAACATGAGGTGAACGGTCATCATGGTGGTCATGAATTTGCGATCCTCAGGCTTGTTCGACGGATTGCGGTCGAGATACGGCGCGAGGATCAACAAGATGAGCGCGACACCAGGCAAGGTCACGCCCGCAATCATCGGGTGGAACATGGTGAGTAGTTCTTGCAAACCGAGGAAGTACCAAGGTGCCTTCGACGGGTTAGGTGTCTTGTTCGGGTCAGCGGCCTGCAACAGCGGTGCGTTGACGACCCATGAGAACACGAGCAAGAACGCAGTACACGCGAGTGCCGCAACGAATTCGACTGCCAATAAGTGAGGCCAGGTGTGCACCTTGTCGACTGGTGCGCCTTTTGCTTCTTGGATTGAACCCGACTTGACGACAGTGAGAAGTCGTTGGGTGTGACCACCAGGACCAGCGCCGACCGGAACTCCACCCGCTGTCGGTGCAGCTGCAACAACGGCGCCAGCCTTCTCAGCAACTGCAACTCCGCCACCGGCGTCACCACCAGAGCGGGCAGCCTTCGAACGATCAAGCAAGTGTTGCGGAATACGGGGGTCACTCGCTTCGCCAGATGATGCTGCGGCATCACCACTGCCTGCGGCAGCTTTTTCGCGCGCGGCCTGCGCACGCTTCAGAAGGTGTTCGGGAATCTCAGTCATGTCAGTCTCCGATCACAGTGGTCCTGAAATGCCGCCGTCTTTGCGGACGCGCCAGAAGTGAATCGCCATGAAAATCACGATGACGAATGGAAGCATCAACACGTGGAGCACGTACCAACGCAACAAGGTTTCAGAGCCAATTTCGACGCCGCCAAGCAACACGAATCGAACTTGTGATCCGAACACCGGCGTGTAACCCATCATGTTGGTTCCCACCGCAACGGCCCAAAGCGCCAACTGGTCCCACGGCAACAAGTAACCCGTGAATGACAGCAACAAGGTGAGTGTCAGCAACACGACACCAATGACCCAGTTGAACTCTCGCGGTGGCTTGTATGCACCGTGATAGAAGACGCGTGCCATGTGCAGGAACACGGACAACACCATGAGGTGAGCCGCCCATCTGTGCATGTTTCGAACCAGAAGTCCGAACGTCACTGACGTCTGCAATGTCTGGATGTCTTGCCAAGCATTTGCTGCGGTCGGTCGGTAGAAGAACATCAAGAAGATGCCGGTGACCGTCAGCAGAATGAACAGGAAGAAGCTGAGTCCGCCCAAACACAGGGTGTAACTGACCTTCACTGCGTGACGCTTCACCTTCACCGGGTGAAGGTGGTACAGCACCGAGTTCATGATGACGTACGAACGGTTACGAGGGCTGTCGGTGTAGCCCTTGCGGAAAATCGAACCCGGTCGGAAGATCGAGTTCCAGGCTTGGCTGCCCTGCATTTGCTCGCCGATTTTTGCGGCGCGCTCTTTCAAAGTGGGGCGGGGGTTGTCGAGGACTTTTGCCATGTCGCTTTTCTCCTAGAGCCGCATTCCGTAGGCGTAGCCGTGGTTATTGGTTCGAGTGTGTGTTTCGCCGGTTGCAAGAGGTGCTCCGGCTTTGCCGAGGATGATGACACCGGTCGGACAACGATCGACACATAGTGCGCAGCGTGTGCAGACGTCGTCATCGATGATGAAGATGACGTTGTCCTTCGGGTCGGCACCAGGAAGCTCAGTTCCTTGCGCTTCAGCAACTGCATCTGGCGTAACCATGTGGATGCACTTCCAAGGGCAGATGTCGACGCATCCTTCACACATGATGCATTCGCTCTGATCAATGTGGATGAACTGCTTCGGCTTCACAGCCTTGGTCAAGTAGTCGGCATCTACCTCGACGAGTTGGTACTCAGTCGACCACTCTGGCATTGGTGGATTGGCGTCGGTCTTTGCCATGGCAGCGCTACGACTTCCTCACGAGCGGACGGCCATACGTTGACTGTTCAAGTTCTTTTGTCTGCACAGCACCGCGCTTTTGCCACCACGACACGATGAAGATGGTGATTGCGAAGAAGATGACGTGGATGACGACCACAATCACGTCACGCAGCGCCTCGTAGCTGATCGTGATCGGAAAACTTCCGCCGTATGTGTCGGGCTGAAGAAGATTGAATGGTCCGTAGATGATTTTGTCTTTACGCCATCCGAGGTTCTTGTCCGCGTGGTCAATCCATTGGTGAGGCACGACACCAAATGCAAGGAACCACACAAAGAACACGTACACCGACCCGAGCATTGCTTCGCCCCACGTGACCGGCTTGCCCACTTTGCGACGCTTGCCGTAGGGGATGACAGCCAACCCCATCGCCACTGTGACAGCGAAGGAGAAGAGAAACGCCTGGTTCATTCCGGGCCACTCGAGCGGTTTGATCGCGAGCATGGGACTGTGCTGCTTCTCCGTGTGTTGGGGACTGGGTCGTGTGCCTTCCACAGCACTCTCTGTCAGGCACCCGACTTTGAATGTTGTGGAAATCGGTCTGTTGACCTGCGAACTAACACTAGTCACGCCCCTACCCAGTACCGCCATTTCTCCCCTATTCATAAGGGTCAACTTCCGTCACGCTCTATGACGCTTGCGCACCTCACCACAGTCGGCACTTCACGAACACACTTGTCTTGGGTTGTGCTCTTGTGACGAGCGACCACGAATGTCAGTCGGATGAATTCAGGTCAACACCATGAAGTTGTCTATCGTTAGGGAAGTCAGGGGCTTGCTCCTGTCAGCCATTCGATTTCTCCCAAATGTGGCGCCGTGTGACAAGGGCGCGAAAGGACCGCCGTGACTGAGATTCCTGAGCATCTCCTCAAGAGGTCAAAGGATCGTCGCGCCGCCATGTCCGGCGAAGCTCCGGCCGATGCCGGCGCAGCAACTCCAGCGACGACCTCTTCAACGCCGGCAGTGACCTCAAGTGCCCCCGCCAAGGCAGCGAGCGCACCGGCCACCCCTCCGCCGCCGAAGCCTGATGCCCCTCATGTGGCCGCCGCGAAGTCACGCAAGAAGATTCCTTTCTGGGCCATGGCGGGCCTAAGCCTGTTACCGCTCTGGGGTTTCCTCTATCTCATCGCCCTTCAGCCGGTTGAGAAGGCAGTTGCTGGTCCTCTGGCTGTCGGAACGGCCACGTACAGTGGTTGCGCGGGCTGCCACGGTGGCGAAGGAGCCGGCGGAGCTGGTCGGGTCTTGTATCAGGGTGAGTCTCTGAAGACCTTTCCCCACATTGAGGACATGTTGAACTTCGTCTACACCGGCAGCCAGGCCTATGCCGCCGAAGGCTTCAAGGTCTACGGCAACCCCGAGCGCGAGGGTGGCGCCCATGCCCCCTTGTCCTATAACGGAAACGCCATGCCCATGCAGGGCGAAAAGGCTGGCGGTGGGCTGACCGAAGCCGAAATTCTCGGTGTGGTCTGCCACGTTCGTTATGACCTGAGCGGAGCAGATCCGACCAGTGAAGAGTGGGTTGCTGAATACGAGACCTGGTGTTCACCAGAATCGGAAATCTTCAAGGCACTTGAATCCGGCGCGACCTCATTCGACACCGTGGAAAAAGACTTCGCGATGCTCGAGAACAAGCCAAAGGCTGTCGGAACCAGCCCGCGCGAGACCGTCGGCAAGTAACAACTGGTTGCGTGTGACACGCAACCAACAGCACCGTTCGGTGCTCATCAACCACCAGCCGTAGCCTCGGCTATGTCGTCTCCCCCTATCGGCGACATCGAACGGTCATGAACGACGAACAGTCCCCCGATATCACTCCCACAATCAACGCAGCACCAGTTGAAACCGACGTGCTCGTCATCGGTGGCGGTCCTGCGGGTGCAGCCGCTGGCTACTGGTTGGCGACGCAGGGACATGACGTGACGATTGTTGAGAAGAAGACCTTTCCGCGCGAAAAGACATGTGGTGACGGACTGACACCGCGTGCCGTCAAACAATTGGCAGACATGGGCCTCGAAGAGAAGCTGTCTGCATTCCATCGCTACGACGGACTACGCGCGACAGCACACGGTAAGGCACTCGAACTTCAGTGGCCAACACATCCGATGTATCCGCAACACGGTTACGTGGTTCGCAGGCGTGAGCTCGACATGATGGTTGCTCACAATGCAGAACGGGCCGGTGCACGTTTATTGCAAGGTCACGAGGCACATGCACCGATTAGCGAACTTGGTTTTGTTCGCGGAGCAACCGTAACGGACAAGAACACTCACCAAACCTTCGAGATTCGTAGCAAGTATGTGGTTGTTGCTGACGGCGCCAATTCCCGCATCGGTCGCGCACTCGGCACGGCTCGAACCAAGCAATGGCCATACGGAACCGCCATTCGCACATATTGGGAAAGTCCTCGTCACGCCGAGCCGTGGATCGAATCTGCACTCGATGTCAAAGACAAGAACGGTAAGTCGATGCCGGGGTACGGATGGATTTTCCCTGTTGGTGACGGCACCATCAACATTGGTGTCGGCCTCTTGTCGACATTCCGCGACTTCAAGAGTGTTAACACCACACAGATTCTTGATGCGTACGCTCACATGGTTGCCGACGACTGGGGCATCACCCCCGACGCTCCAACATGCCGCGCAACAAGTGGACGTATTCCCATGGGTGGAAGTGTCGGACCCAAAGTTGGAAGTACACACATTGTCATTGGCGACGCGGCCGGCAGTGTGAATCCGTTCAACGGCGAGGGCATCGACTACGCATACGAAACTGCGCGCATGGCAGCACAGGTGTTGCATGATGCTCTTGTCAGCGGTGATCCACGCGCCATCCAGCAATACACCGCTTTGCTCGACGACGAATACGGTCAATACTTCAAAGTCGCACGACTGTTTGCACGTGTCATTGGTCGTCCGGCACTCATGCGTGAGTTGTCACGCGTCGGAATGCAAAGCCGCACACTCATGGAATGGGTGTTGCGCATCATGGCGAACCTCCTGCGGCCCGACGAAATTGGTCCGGCCGAGGCTGCATACAAAGCAGCGGCCGCAATCGTTCGACTCGCGCCAAACGCCTGAGCGCTTCAGCTCTCGAGGCAGACGACCTCGACCACCGACTGTGTCTCCAATGACACGATGGTCGACGACTTGTTTCCTTCGTAACGGTTGATGAAGTCGCGAAGTGACAACGTCGGTGTTGAGTCACATGTGCGTTTCACTGGCGTAGCGAGCGGAACTTGCCATCCGTTCGGCAGTACTCCGATATCACCGTTGTCGCGCATGTCAACAAGACCTGGAAGCGTTGTTCGAGCATCAGGAGCAGCCGCATCTGCTTTGACGAAAGCAAACCACACCACTGCATCACCCAACATGTCTGCTAAGAGGACACATGAGTCCGTGGGGGTAAGTGGATCACAGCCAGGTACCTCTCCGTTTGCACCCACGAGCGTGCCTGACACGATGTTGATGACGCGGCCGGTGGACAAAGTGACGGTCATCGACCCGGTGGTGACGGCTTCAGCTGCGGACCATTCCTGCGTTGCAACTGCAGATGTCACCCGGCCAACAAGGTCGACTTTGTTGTCGACGACCGTGAGTGCTGCGTCGCTTGCGCCACTGCTCATGACGGCGGCGAGGATGATTGTGAGCGAACCGACGATGCCGATGACTGCGGCGGCATGTCGACGAACTGTTGTCGTGTTCACCGAACTGATTATGACCGTGCGACAGCTGCCAGCGCAGTCATCATGCGCTCACCGATCTGATCAATGACGTCGTCAGTGTGCGCGAGGCCGACAAACAATGCCTCATATGCACCTGGAGCAAGAGCAACACCATGTGAGAGCGCAGCGTGAAAGACACGGGCGAACAACTTCTCGTCTGTGGTCTTTGCTTCTTCGAAATTCGATGGCGCTCGCCCGTTCAATGCCCCACCAAAATGCATACCGACCAAAGTTCCGAACACGGGGAACTGGGCAGTCACCTGAGACTCAGCGCAGGCATCGCGCAATACAGCTGAGAGCCGACGAGCACGCGCTGACAACTCCATGTACGAGTCAGCCGTCAATTCGTTCAACACTGCAAGTCCTGCTGCGGTCGCAATCGGGTTTCCGGCCAAGGTGCCCGCGTGAAACACCGCCCCAAGTGGGGACATGTTCACCATGATGTCGCGACGACCGCCAACCGCACCGATTGGCAACCCACCGCCGATGACTTTTCCGAAACAGGTGAGGTCGGGACGCACATCGACTTTTGCCTGTGCGCCACCGAGACCAAGTCGGAAACCTGTGATGACTTCATCGAAGATCAGAAGTGCGCCGACTCGGTTGCACTCAGCACGCAGACCTTCGAGGAAACCTGGTGCAGGTGGAACAAGACCCATGTTCGCGGCGACGGGTTCGACGATGACTGCTGCCACGTCATTTTCAAGCACCGGCACTTCGTTGTAGGGCAGCACCCACGTGTTCGCGACTGCTTCCTTCGGCACACCAGCAGTGCCAGGAAGTCCGAGCGTTGCCACACCGCTACCGCCTGCAGCAAGTAGCGCATCTGTTGCACCGTGAAAGTTGCCGTGGAACGTAACGATCTTGTCGCGACCGGTGGCACCTCGTGCCAAACGCACCGCAGTGCTCGTTGCCTCGGTGCCGCTGTTCATGAATCGCACCATCTCGCAAGATGACACACGCTCACTGATGGCTTCGGCAAGTTTCATCTCACGAGTGGTCGGCGCACCGTAGGAAGTGCCACTTGTTGCCGCAGTTGAAACTGCTTCCACTATTGCCGGATGAGCGTGGCCAAGAATGACTGCTCCGTAACTTTGCACGAGATCGATGTGCTGCCGACCCTCGACATCCCACACGTAGGCGCCATTAGCTCGCGAGACAATGTATGGAGTTCCACCAACCGCCTTGAACGCACGAATGGATGAGTTCACTCCACCTGGAATGACGTGTGCGGAACGGTCGAAAATTCGTTGGTTTGATGCAATTCCCTTACCAACGCACACGACCGCATCACAGCCAGCAGACGCGCATGCTGCTGGATCGCAAAATCCGATTGCGCCACTCATGACACGTGTTCGGCGAACCAACGCGTGAAATACGTGAGAATGATGTCTGCACCAGCACGCTTGATGGCACCAAGATGTTCGAGGGCCGTTGCATCGTGGTCAATCCAGCCGTTAGCAGCTGCTGCCTTCAACATCGAATACTCCCCACTCACGTGATACGCAGCCAGAGGCAACGGCGTGAGCCGACGTATCTCGGCGATGACGTCGAGGTATGCGAGGGCGGGCTTGACCATGACGATGTCGGCACCCTGTTCGATGTCTTCCAACACTTCTCGTACAGCTTCACGAGAGTTGCGCCAATCCTGCTGATAGCCCTTGCGGTCTCCACCACCAGCGATACGCACATCGACAGCATCGCGGAACGGGCCATACTCGGCGGATGCGTACTTTGCTGAGTACGCCATGATGGCGACATCGAGAAAACCAGCAGCATCAAGTGCAGTGCGAATGGCGCCCACTTGTCCGTCCATCATGCCGCTCGGTGCCACGACATGCGCACCAGCGGTAGCTTGCGCCAGCGCAGTGCGGCAATAGATGTCGACGGTTTTGTCGTTGTCGACATGTCCATGAGCATCGAGCACGCCACAATGCCCGTGCGATGTGTATTCATCGACACACAAGTCCGCCATGATGGCAATGTTGTCTTGGAACGTGTCACGAAGATTGCGCAGAGCTTTCTGTGCAACGCCGTTCGGATCAAACGCGCCAGATCCGATGTCATCTTTCGTTGACGGCACTCCGAACAAAATGACACCCTTGACTCCTAGAGCAACAAGTGCACGAACCTCTTCTATGAGAGAGGGAATCGTGTGTTGCACGACACCTGGAAGCGATGTGATGGGCTGAGGCGAATCAATGCCCTCACGCACAAAAAGTGGTGCCACAAGGTCGGACACATGCACGCGTGACTCGGCGGTTAGTTCCCGAAGGGCTGCTGTGGTTCGCAGACGTCGAGGACGCGACACGGGAAACATCGGAATAAAGGCTATGGGCGGACCAGAGGAACCGGTCAGGTAGGCCGATCGTCAGCCAACAACGCCGACACCACCGCTACGGCAAGGGCTGGCACTGTCTGTGCATCGGCTGTCGTCGATACGTGCATTCCAAGATCGTTGGCAACACGTGTGGTCATCGGTCCGATCGACGCAACCACAGGGGGCGTCTCGGCTCCGAACGAGTCAAACCATGCCTGCACGGCACTTCCCGATGCAAAGACCACTGCATCTGCGGAACGAACTTCTTCACGTTGTTCGAATGTCGGCTCAAGTGTCAGTGTTCGATACGCATCGACACGTGTCACGTTCCACCCTTTCGCACGCAGTCCAACCTCGACATCATCACCAGCGCGCTCACCTTGCACAACCAGCACTCGACCATGACCTTCAGGGAAATCCTCGACCAGCACGGAAGCTCGTGCGGGGTCAGCGGTGAGACGCGTTGGATAACCGAGTGCTCGTTCGGTCGCTGCACCGACAGCAGCAATGTTCGGGATCTCCGTGTCATCACCGGCCGCACCGTGCGCATCAAGAAAGGGACGCACTCGCGCTGCGCCGTTCGGCGACGTGATGACAATCCACTCGAAATCAGCAAAGCCATGCAACGTGCGATCGCGTTCCGCTCCGTCATCTTCTGGTTCGTCAATGGCGATGAGCGGCACCTCAACCACCGTCACGCCATGCTCTGCAAGTGCAGCTGCAAGGTCAGCGTTTTGCTCCACCGCCCTTGTCACAACAACCTTGCAATTCGACAACTTTCGAGTCATTCAGAGTCACCTGGCGCGGAGGCGCCGTCGGCATTCGTGAGCAATCCCGGCTCCCACAACTTTGTGATCGTCCGAGGCGCCGATCGAGCCTGCAAGTTGAACGACATCGCCATCACGCGCCATGAACGCATGAAACACACCTTGAGCGTCTAGATGTGCTGCAACCGGCAGAGAACACCCAGCACCGAGTTCTGCAAGGAAAGCTCGCTCCGCCTCCACCGCACGACGTGTCGCAGAATGATCAATCGGACGTAACGCATCGCGCACAACTGCATCATCTGTGCGGGCTTCGACCGCGACACATCCTTGACCAACCATGGGCACACATAGCTCGATGTCGAGCACTTGGGCGATGCGATCCGTCAGACCAAGAACTTCAAGTGCTGCAACTGCCATCACGATTGCGCCGTCAGCGGGAACTTTGTCGAGACGAGTTGGAATGTTTCCTCGTAACTCGACGAATGAAAGATCTGGCCTCAGCGCTGCAATCTGGGCGCGACGACGCACTGAGCCAGTCGCAACCGTGGCACCAAGTGCAAGTTCGTCAAGAGACCGTCCGATCAATGCGTCATGTGGAGACCGACGCGCCGTGAACGCGGCGATGGTGAGCCCTCCAACGTTTTCTGACGGCAAGTCTTTCGCCGAATGAACTGCAGCATCTGCCCGACCGTCAAGGACCGCCTGCTGCACCTCCTTCACGAACACTCCCTGCCCACCAATCTGATGCAGTGGTACATCTGCCCGCTGATCACCTGTTGTATCGACGAACACGAGCTCGACTTCTGTGCCGGGTTGATGAGCACGAATCGAGTCAGCGACGAATTGCGCCTGGGTCCGCGCCTGCAGACTTGATCGCGTCGCTAATCGAAGGACGCGGGACCGATTGGTCATAGGACAAGTATGGCAATCAGTCGAGGTCAAAGAGTTCGCGCAGCGCGCCAGCGAGACGTGCCCCTTGCGGACTGCCGGATACTGACTTCAGATGGACCGTGGGCCCGTGCAGCAACTTGGCAAGAATGCCTGACGTCAATGACTCCACCACTTCGCGCTGCTCGGCACTAAGAGCGGCCAATCTGGCTTCATAGCGAGTCAATTCCCCGACTCGAATTGATTCAGCGAGTTCACGAATCTGGGCGATGAGCGGGGCCATCTGGCGCGCAGAAGAGTCCACCACATATCGCTCAACTTCATCGTCGACAATCGCCTCGACCCGTGCTGCTTCGGCAGCTCGCGACTCGCGTCCTTTGTCAGCCCACTCGCGAAGATGCGACAGATCCTTCAAGGTGACGTCTGGCAAGTTTCCAACAGATGATTCGACGTCGCGCGGAAGCGCGATGTCAACAATCAGCAAGGGCTTGCTCGTGCCGACACGCGCAGCTTGCACCATGTCCGATGTCAAGATGACTGTTCCCGCACCAGTACACGTCACCACCATGTCGACAGTCGCGAGTTCGTCTTCAAAGGATGAAAACGGAGCCACCCGAGCGTTGACGGTGAGAGCAAGATCATCAGCCCGTTCACCGGTGCGGTTTGTCACCACGATGTCTGCTCCCTCGCGGGCAAGAGCACCAGCAACACCAACGCCCATGTCTCCGGCACCAACCACCATGACCGTGCGTCCAGACAGTGAACCGATTGCATCAACAGCCATTTCGACACCGGCTTGCGAGACCGATGCAGTTGCGCGGCCAATTTCTGTCTCAGTTCGTGCGCGCTTCCCGGTTTCGAGCGCGTGCCGGAACACCAGATTTAACTCGCTACGTGAAGTGCCCTCGCGCATCGCTTCATCCCACGCGAGCTTCACTTGTCCGAGAATTTCGTGCTCTCCAAGTACCGCCGAATCAAGACCAGCTGCCACGTTGAAGAGATGGCGCACCGCAGCTTCGTCATGTTGGTAATAGAGAAACGGCTGGATGTCATTGACGTCGAGGTCTCCCAAATCGCAGAAGAAGCTTCGAATAGCACCGTGTGCATCATGGAAACGCTCAACGGTTGCATAGACCTCAGTGCGATTACAGGTGGACAACAACACAACTTCGCGAATGTCGTCCATGTTTTGGATGATGCGCAACGTTTTGGCGATATCTGCCGGTGCTATCGCAACTTTTTCGAGAAGCGACAATGGGCTGGTGCGATGGTTGATGCCGAAGACGACGAAACTCATGGGTACGCCTACTTACGCTGACTGTCCGCCAGCGACGTCGGGGACCGCACGTAGCCCCTTCGAGCGCATCTGCTCGTAATAACTGAGAATTTGCAATTCAAGAGCCAGATCAACTTTTCGAACTCGCACGTGACGTGGCACCGCGATGACGACTGGTGCAAAGTTGAGAATGGAGCCGATGCCAGCACGCACCAAGTGATCAGCTGCTTCTTGCGCATGTGTGGCTGGTGTTGCGATGACTCCGATGCTCACGGACTTCGACTGGGCGATATTGGTGAGATCGTCGATGTGTCTGATGCGAACACCACCGATGACAGAACCGACCTTCGACGGGTCCACGTCCACGACACCAGCCACGTTGAATCCGCGACCACCGAGACCGCCATAGTTAGCGAGTGCCTGACCAAGATTTCCTGCACCGACGATGACGACTGGCCATGATTGATTGAGCCCAAGCTCACGTTGAATCTGATACGTCAGATATTCGATGTCGTAACCGACTCCGCGAGTTCCGTAACTGCCGAGGTACGAGAGGTCCTTTCGAACTTTTGCCGCATTGACTCCGGCCAACTGCGCCAACTGGTCGCTCGATACCTGCTGTGTTCCCTCGGCGGTGAGCTCAGTGAGGATGCGCAGATACATGGGCAAGCGCGCAACAGCGGCTTCAGGAATTCGACGACGGGGGAAGTCGCTCATGCGTCCCACACGCTATTACTTCGTGCAACTTTTCACGAACTCAGCCCACCGACCTCTAGTGTCATTGCCGTGACGTTGAACACGGCTCTGGCCGCAGCCTCAGCACTTGTCGCCCTGGCCTTCGGTCTCAGCACCGCTGATCGATGGGCTCGTCGGCGCCGACGCCATGACATGGCATGGACGGTGGCGATGGGGTTGTTTGCTGTCGCGGCACTGTCTCTCTGGTGGGCCGAGGCACGCGGCTGGAGCACAGCATCGTTTCGCATGTTCTTTGCCTTCGGCGCGGTCATCAATGTTCCGTGGCTCGCACTCGGAACGATCTACTTGCTCGCCGGCACTCGCATCGGCGATGTGACTGCACGAGTGTTGCTCATCTTCAGTGGATTTGCTCTTGGTGTCGTCATGGTGACGCCGATGTCCCCGGTCAATGCCGATGAATTTCCGAAAGGTTCGGATGTCTTCACTGCCCTTCCACGAATACTCGCAGCAGTTGGTTCAGCACTTCCGGCGATGGTCATATTCCTCGGTGCTGCATACAGTGCGATACAAGTTCTCCGTCGTCGATCCCCATCAGTCACTGCGTCTGCCAGACGGATTGTGTCCGCACCTGGTCGTCTTGCGCTCGGCAACGTGTTGATCGCCGGTGGATCAGTCATCTTGTCGGCAAGTGGCTCACTTGCCGGTCGACTTGGAGAGGACACGGCATTCGCCACGACATTGTTCATCGGTATCTGTGTGTTGTTCGCCGGATTCTTAGTGGCGAGTGGATCGACTGTTGCTGCGCGGCCCGCACGCACTGTCGTGCGTGATCTGATCGATGATGCGTCACTTCAACGAGTGGCGTAAAACTTTCCCACTCACATTTTTCGGAATCTGATCCACGAATAGCACCTTCGTCGGACACTTGTACCGCGCAAGTCGTGACCTACAAAAGTCAACGAGTGCGTCCTCATCAAGGTGAACGGCATCACGAGTGACAACGTAGGCACGAACGGTTTCACCGGTGTGTGGATGCGGAGTACCGACGACAGCAACTTCCTTCACATGCGGATGCTGAGAGATAACGGATTCAACTTCTGCGGGAAACACGTTGAAGCCCGACACGATGATGAGATCCTTGGCGCGATCAACCAAGAAGAGTCGACCGTTTTCGTCCACCACACCAATGTCACCGGTCCGCAGCCAACCATCGGGTGTAAGTGCCCGGTTTGTCGCTTCGGCATCATTCAGATAGCCGACGAACACATTCAGTCCGTTCACCCATACTTCACCGGTGTCTCCGACCAACACGTCGTCGCCCTCTTCATCAACAAGCCGCACGTTGATGCCTGGCAGAGGCTTGCCGATACTTCCAGGAATCCAATCATCTCCCACAGAGGTGGTAACGACAGGCGCCGCCTCGGTGAGGCCGTAACCCTCATACACCTTGAGGCCAAAACGTCGGTGGAGGTGGTCGGCGATCGCCTCGGGCAACTTTGCGGCGCCAGACAA
>JBJTGC010000061.1:0-3716 GCA_046093725.1 Actinomycetota bacterium | reverse complement strand
CACCAAGAAAAAGGTCATCGAAGTACAAGTCGGGACCGAGGAACTGCGCGTTGCCATGCATATCCGCTCGATTGAGGTGAACAAAGGCCGCGTCAAGCTCAAGCGAGGGGACTGCGAGCAGCTCCTCGCCGTCGGCATAGGGAGAGGCAATGGTGCGCAACTGGGGGTTCACGACGGTGACGTCGCTTCCGAGGCCGGCGCGTGTTGGAAGAAAGGGTAGGCGCAGACTTGCGGCGTACAACGCCCACTGCAACATGCCTTCGTCGTACTCCACACATTCGGCGATGGATCCACTTTGACGTGCAGAGCGGAAGTGTGGTTCGAGTGCAATCGAGTCGAGGGACACGAACCCGTACACCACTTTTTTCACTTTCCCGGCGGCGCACAACAAGCCCACATCTGGTCCGCCGTATGACACGACCGTGAGATCTTTCGCATCGGTCCGCAGCAACGCGCGTACGAGAGACATCGGCTTTCGCCGAGATCCCCATCCGCCGATGCCTATGGTCATGCCGCTCTTCACGTGAGCTGCTGCCTCGTCAAGGGTCATTCGTTTGTCTCGGGCCATGTGGTCCTCATCTACTCCGGAGTCGTCTAGGTCTGTATGGTTCTGTTGGCTACTTCGTGGTGTCGGCGTCGCGCTTGTCGACGAATGCATTACGCAATTCGTCGGAGACGCCAGACAGGTTCAACTCGAATGTGAACCCTTGTTCGAATCGGTAGCTCTTCTTCACATCCCACAAGTCAATGCCGTTCAGGCTCTCTTTGGCTGCACGCATAACGGTCGGTGATTTCTCGGCGATGCTTTTGGCGATTCGCATTGCTTCGTTGTGAAGCTCTGCACGAGGAACAACTGAGTGCACACTTCCGAACTCATGGAGCTCTTGTGCGGTGATGTTTTGAGCGGTGTACACCATGGCACGCATCTTGTGCTGAGGGACCAGGCGTGCGAGGTGAGTGGCAGCACCAAGAGCGCCCCGGTCTACTTCAGGAAGTCCGAAGAAGGCATCGTCGCTTGCCACGATGATGTCGGAGTTGCCGACAAGGCCAATTCCGCCACCTACGCAGAAGCCGTTGACCACGGAAATCACAGGCACCGGACATTCGTACACCGCAGCGAACGCAGCGAAGCAACCTTTGTTCGCACCAATCAAGGCGTCGAAACCAGTGGTGTTCTGCATCTCTTTAATGTCGACTCCGGCATTGAAGCCTTTTCCTTCGGCACGCAAGATGACGACTCGCACGTTTTTGTCGCGGCCGAGCGCGGTGATCGTGTCGGCGACCTCGAACCACTGGGCAACGGTGAGTGCATTGACCGGTGGGCAGTCCATCACGACTTCGGCGATGCCGTCTGAACCAACTGAATGCGAAATACCCATGGTTTCCGAGGTTACTCCCGTGCGATAGAGGACTTCTAAACGCGTGACAGCGGTCGCACAGTAGGATTCTCAGTCGTGACGTATCCCGAATTGCGCGACAAAGTCGTTCTCATCACAGGTGGAACCAAAGGGATTGGTCGGGGTATCGGCGAGCGGTTCGAGGCCGATGGCTCGCGAATCGTGGTCTGTTCTCGAACTCCGGTCGACGATCTTCCATCGTCATGGACGTACCACTCAGTCGACCTTCGCAATGGTGAAGATGCGTGGAAACTTGTCGATGATGTCGTGGCCGAGTTTGGTCGTATCGATGTGCTCGTCAACAATGCGGGCGGCTCACCGCCAGCAGACTCAACAACATCATCTCCACGTTTCACCGAGCGCATCGTTGCGCTCAATCTGTTCTCTGCCATCTATTGTGCGCAACGTGCGAACTTTCACATGCAGCAAGGTGATGGTGGGGCAATCGTCAACATCGGAAGTGTCGTTGCGCTACGTCCGGCACCCACCACCGCTGCATATGGCGCAGCCAAGGCCGGGTTGTTGAACTACACCAACACAGTCGCTCAAGAGTGGGCACCCAAAGTTCGCGTCAACATGGTGACTTCCGGTCTCGTGTACACCTCGCAGGCCCACGTTCATTACGGCGACGCTGAAAATGTGGCTCGCATCGAGTCAACAATTCCGATGGGTCGCATGGCTATCCCGAATGACATTGCGAATGCGTGTGCATATCTTGCGAGCGATGCTGCCGCTTATCTGGCTGGAGCGAACATCGTGTTGCACGGCGGGGGAGATCGCCCCGCCTACCTAGGCGCCGACTGACAAAGGCATCACCGCCAGTCACTACAGTCGCGTCATGGCAATTGTTTCGCTCGGTAAAGCACTCACCAACATCGCGGCAGCAGATCCGCATCGTCCGGCTGTGACGTCTGACGGTGTCACCACTACGCGCGCGGAGCTCGAGTCTCTTGCGAATCGCATGGCGCGTGCATTCGAAGCGATGGGTGTGAAGCAGGGTGACTATGTCACCATCGGCCTGCCGAACTCTGCAAAGTTCTACGCAGCCGCATTCGCTGTTTGGAAACTTGGTGCAGTTCCGCAACCAGTGTCACCGCGTCTGCCCATTCGTGAACGTCAAGCAATCGTGGAGCTTGCAAATTCGCCAATTGTTGTTGGCGCCGATGGCGAAGCACATCCTGGTCGGCCGTGCTTGTCTCTCGACTGGATGCCAGACGAGTCGTTGTCAGATGCGCCTCTGGAAGATCGAATTCCACCAGCCTGGAAAGCACCGACGTCAGGTGGCAGCACGGGTCGACCAAAGTTGATCGTTGCAAGCGACCCCGGAGTTCTCGACGATGAGGGCGACCCTGGTCAAGGTGTACAACGCAACGGCGTGATGATGGTGCCTGGGCCCATGTATCACAATGCACCGTTTTCGTATTCCTCTCGCGGACTTGCCAACGGAAACCACGTCGTCACCATGTCTCGTTTCGATGCAGAGAAGACCATGCAAGGCATACAGGAACACAAGGCCGATTGGATGTTGCTGGTGCCAACGATGATGTTGCGCATGTGGCGTGTTGCCGAGCGTGAGTCATACGACATGTCGTCGCTGCGCGTCATCTGGCACATGGCTGCACCGTGTCCGATGTGGTTGAAGGAAGCGTGGATCGAATGGCTGGGTGGCGAGCGCATCTTCGAGTTGTATGCAGGAACCGAAGCTCAAGCTGTCACCATCATTCGTGGTGACGATTGGATGGCCCACAAGGGTTCGGTCGGTCGATGCGTCATTGGCGAGATGAAGGTGCTCGATGAGAACGGCAAGCAGGTAGAGCCCGGAACTGTGGGTGAGATCTATATGCGACCACCTGCAGGACGCGAGACATATAAATACATCGGTGCAGAGCCGAAGAAGAGCAGTGACGGTTGGGAGTCACTCGGCGACATGGGATACATGGACGCTGATGGCTACGTGTATCTGTCTGATCGCTTGTCAGACATGATTCTTTCCGGCGGGGCAAACATCTACCCTGCAGAGATCGAGGCTGCGATGGAAGAACATCCGGCCATCTCCAGTTCTGCGGCCATTGGTCTTCCTGATGAGGACCTTGGCAGCAAGGTGCATGGCCTCATTTATCTCTCTCCTGTGGCGACAGTCGATCTTGACGAGCTGCGAGCATTCCTGGCAGAGCGGTTGGTTCGTTAAAAAATTCCGCGCACGTTCGAGATCATGAGCGAGTCATTGCGTGATGATGCCGGCAAGGTGCGTCGAAGTGCTCTTCGAGCGGAGCGAGTGAACCGTGACGGGACGTCAAAGATCTGACGTCAGGCGTGCTG
>JBJTGC010000060.1:0-3890 GCA_046093725.1 Actinomycetota bacterium | reverse complement strand
ATCTGTCGAGCGCACCTTCCACGTTGGTCAAAGGAAAGTGGACGCAACGAAGTGCATCGGCTCCGACGATGAACCCAGATGGTTATGTTCGCCCTGAGTTTCAGATACCAGGGCTAGTCACCGAAGATTCGCGAACAGCCTTTGCCGGGCTTGTAGAAGTTCAGTCAATTCTCACGAGGCCAGGGTCTCAACAGCCAACAGGAATTCAGTTCAATATGTACGCCTCGAGCATCATGATCGGAACTGGTGGCAGTGCGCTACCTGGTCTTCGGCCTGAATGGGAGAGTGGTCTCGCAAGTGCATCGGGGTGCGCAGTCATCAGCGGAAAGTGTGTCCGGTACGGAAACCTTGATGACACTGCCAAGTACCGAGTTGTGTTGCGAACGAGTTGGTTGTTGCCCACCATCGTGAGTGGTGGCATCGTCAACGGAACGCTGCAGTCAGCACGGTGGACTCAGAACGGTTCGTACCGTCTTGTCGTTGAGGGTGGCATTCTCGAAACCTTTGGTGTGGCAAATGAATTGGGCGGCATTGGTCCAACCAGTTACCCAGCATGGAACCAGAAATACATGGAGTTCATGGTTCTCGACACGAGGTACTTGCCGCAGTTGCCTGCCTGCGCAGAGAAGGGGCCAATGCTCGTGAAGGAAAATGGGTACGGACCAGTTTTCCCTCGCTACAACTCTGCAACGAAGGCGCTGTATCTCATGCCGAGCGCGCCACACTTCACCTCCTCGGCCAAAACCGCATTCATTTCCGGCGCGTATCAGGCGCAAATTCCCGAGGCGATGGTTCAGTGTGTGTGGGGAGTTTCAGGTGCCGAGACTGACAAGTTCACGGTGACGATCTCTGAAGACAGTGTTGAACAGACCGGCTTCACGCAGTCCATCACCTTTGCCAATGACGTTTTGAATGTTTCTGTCTCAGGCTTCCATTACTCGCAGCCATCAATTGACTTGAAGACCGTCACTGCGTCAGGGGCAATCACCAATCGCACCAGTACAACTGTTGGTCAAACAACATCAACTTCCACCGCGACCTCCACGTTCACACCTGTGAAAATAGGTACGCCAGCAGTGTCGAAAGGAAAGTCCCTTTCGCTTGTTTCAGCACTTGTTACGGCAGGAAAGTCGGCGCCCAAGGGCGCGACCGCGACCGCCAAGGTTGGTGCCGCCAGCAAAGCAATCTGCAAGGTTTCCGGGTCGAATGTCGTGGGTCTGAAAGCCGGCACGTGTGCTGTCTCTACTTCGGTGAAGCCAGGTCCTGTCACGAAGAAGACATCAACATCAGTCACCAAGGGAAAGTCGGTGTCAGTGTCGTCGATTGCTCAGAGTGCTGGACTTCCGAGCACCAGCGGGGCAAAAGTACTTGTCGTAGTCAATTCAACGTCACAACGTCTTTGCACGGTATCTGGGAACACAACGGTAAAAGGCCTTGGAACAGGAACCTGCTCATTGACAATCACAGTCACAGCAAAGCCCTATACGACAAACCTAAACATCAAAGTCACCTGACGTCATACGAGCGTCAATTGTTATGTGAGTGGCACTTCTTCTTCAGTCGTTGTGCCGACGAAAACAAGTGCAGCTAGGACAATTACTGCGCCAATCCAACTAATAGGTCGAATGTTCTCGTTCAAGACGAGAGCGCCAAGTGTTGTTGCAGTCACTGGTTCCACAAGTGTGAGAGTCACAACCATCGAACCGGTGAGTCGCG
Source organism: Actinomycetota bacterium (assembly GCA_046093725.1). Classification (GTDB taxonomy): domain Bacteria; phylum Actinomycetota; class Acidimicrobiia; order Acidimicrobiales; family Ilumatobacteraceae; genus UBA2093. The sequence goes on along the minus strand of JBJTGC010000060.1, from coordinate 2,174 downwards.
ACAATGAATGTGCGTAAAGAAGATACGCAGCAGAAATCGTTGCAAGTCCGAGGTATGTGATGGTGAACCAACCACTCGGAGTTGACAACCACTCAAGTGAAGAAGGAATAACGAGCACGACTGAACAGATTGCGCTCACCGTGAATGTCCACGCCATGGTCCATGTGCCGCTCCAGCCACGATCGAGGAGCCGCTTGCACAAGTGTGTGTAGATGGCGTAACTGGCACCCGCCCCGATTCCGAAGAGCACTCCGACAATCGAGAAGCTCGTGTCACCCTCTGGTGGAGATCCGAGCACGAGCATCGCCAGACCGGCGAGAGCAATGACGAGTGCACCAACCACACGTGACGACGGACGGCGACCGGTGACAAGGTCGATGCCGGCGGCAATGATCGGCCCACTTCCAATCGTGAGCATGGTGCCAACGGCAACACCAGAGTTCTCCATTGCACTGAAGAAGCACACTTGGAAGAGCATCATCGCCACTCCGGCCGCCACGGCTTCTGCACGAAGACTCGGTCGGTTGGCTTTATCTGTGAGAAATCCGACGAGTAACAAAGGAATCGCACCGATCATGAGGCGAACACCAGCTACGGAGAGCGAAGTGGCGCTATCGGGGGCAAAGGACCGGGCGGTCCCGGAGGTGCCAAAGAGCACCGAGGCTGCGACCACGCCCAGCGCCGGATGACCAAAAAGGCTGCGGCTAGGTGACTTTGTGAATGTGGCGGGGGCCTTAGGAGTGGGCATGGTTCGGCACTAGTGTTGGAAAAACTTTCGGGCCACTTCTGTCTAGCAGGGGAGCCTGTAGCAACAAGGGTGTGCATGGGGACACAAGACGACGCAAGACAAGTGACAGTGCGCCGTGCCATGCGGGTCTCGTTCTTGGCCATCGTGGGGCTGTCATTCATCGCGCCAATGTTCGGGTCGTCGGTCTCTGCAGCCACTGACGAAGGCGAGATTGTCGCCTCTGTGACAGAGCAGAAGCAGACCGAGGATGGTGTCGAGAAGATTCCAGTTGAGGGTGTGCTCATCAAGGCCGTCGGTGCAGCCGGCACGGCAGAGGGCAAAACGGATTCAACCGGAAAAATCTCGTTGAAAGTGCCAAAGGAAGGTGAGTACGAGGTCACACTCGACGTCACAAGTCTTCCGTCAGGTGTTGCAGCAAGCGATGAGTCACCAACCGCCATTTCCGTCAGTTTTTCCTCCGGCGTCACCATCGGCAGCGGCGCAAAGTCAGTGAACTTCTTTGTTGGTGATGCGCGTCGAGCGGTCATCAATCGTTGGGAGTTGTTACCTCAGACCATCGTCAATGGCATCAAGTACAGCCTCATCATCGCCATGTGTGCGATTGGTTTGTCGCTCATCTACGGAACAACCGGTCTCACAAACTTCGCACATGGCGAAATCGTGTCCATCGCGGCAATCGTTGTGTTTTGGTTAAATCAAAACGGACCAGAGCTTCATGTTCTGATTGCCGCTCCGTTCGGTATCGCGGCTGCCGCTCTTATGGCTGGTGCGTTCGAACGCCAACTGTGGCGTCCACTTCGCCGTCGTGGCACGAGTCTCACATCAATGATGATCGTGTCCATCGGCCTCGCCATCGCCATTCGGTACGTGTACTTGTTCTTCTTCGGTGGGCGTAACCGCCGTTACCGCCAATACGTCGGTGACCCAGAGATCGACTTCGGACCTTTCGGAATCACGCCGCGTGACCTTGGCATCATGATCATCTCGGCGGTTGTGGTCGTCGGAATCTCCATGTTCCTGCTCCGAGCACGACTCGGTAAAGCAATTCGCGCAGTGTCTGACAACCCAGATCTCGCTTCAGCAACAGGCATCAACACCAACCGCATCATTCTCACCGTGTGGCTCATCGGAGGCGCTTTGGCAGGTATTGGTGGTGTCATGCTCGGTGCGGCAAGTGGCGTTCAGTGGGACATGGGCAACATCTTGTTGCTCCTCATGTTCGCTGCCATCACTGTTGGTGGGCTTGGTAACCCATTTGGTGCATTGCTCGGTGCGTTCGTGGTGGGCATGTTCACCGAACTGTGGACGTGGTTCTTCCCGAATGTCGTCGAGTTGAAGACCCTCGGTGCACTCATTGCACTCGTAGTCATCTTGTTGGTTCGACCACAGGGATTCCTCGGACGAAAGGAGCGCATCGGATGAAGTG
>JBJTGC010000059.1:0-4675 GCA_046093725.1 Actinomycetota bacterium | reverse complement strand
TCCGCATGTACGACAAGTTGTCGGGTATGACGGGTACTGCCCAAACAGAGGCAGCCGAACTCATGAACACCTATGGCTTGCAAGTGGTACCCATTCCCACCAACAAGCCGCCGGCACGTGCCGATCAAGCCGACCTCATCTACAAGTCTGAAGTTGCCAAATTCCGCGCAGTCGTCGATGACATCGTTGAGAAGCACTCGAAAGGTCAACCAGTTCTGGTCGGCACGATCAGCGTGGAAAAGAGCGAGCATCTCTCCCGTGAGCTCACCAAGCGCGGTGTTCAGCACGAGGTGTTGAATGCCAAGCAACACACTCGTGAGGCTCACATCGTTGCCCAAGCTGGTCGCATCGGTGCGGTCACTGTGGCTACCAACATGGCGGGTCGAGGCGTCGACATTCTTCTCGGTGGTAATCCTGAGGGGTTGGCTCGTCAGAAGGTCATCAATGAGGGTTTTGATCCCTTGACACTTGAAGACGACTACGCGTTGCCGTTCATTGACGGAAACATCCCGGCCGAGTTCGCGGAACAGCGTGCAGCAGCACAAGTCCGCTACCAACAACTGCTCGATGAATACACCATCGAGTGCAAAGCAGAAGGTGACCACATTCGGGCACTTGGCGGCCTGTATGTGTTGGGTACTGAGCGACACGAAAGCCGTCGAATCGACAACCAGCTGCGTGGTCGTTCAGGTCGACAAGGTGACCCAGGCGAAAGCCGTTTCTATCTCAGCCTCGACGACGAATTATTGCGCCTCTTTGCAACTGGCGCGCTCAGTTGGGTCATGGGGCGAGCACTGCCAGATGACGAGGCAATCGAAGCCAAGATGGTCACGAAAGCCATTGAGCGTGCACAAACCACCGTCGAGCAGCGCAATGCCGAGATTCGCAAGAACGTGCTCAAGTACGACGAAGTCATGAATGAGCAGCGCAAGGTCATCTACATGCGCCGCGACCAAATTCTCGAAGGTGTCGACCTCAAGGCCGCGGCAATGGAGTATCTCGCCGAGGCTGTTGATTCTCTGATCGACACGTATTGCGTGTCGGAAGCCGATGATGAGTGGGACCTCGACGGTCTCACTACCGAGCTTCGCTCGTACTGGCCAGCATCGATCACCATCGAGCAGTTGGACGATTGTGCCGACACTGATGCAATGTACGACCTCGTCATGGCCGATGCGTCAGCTCACTACGCGCGCCGCGAAAATGAACTGACGCCAGACACCATGCGCGAAATCGAGCGACAGGTCATGTTGCGCATCATCGACCAGCGTTGGCGTGAACATCTGGAAGAGATGGACTATCTCCCAGAGGGAATCAACTTGCGCGCAATGGGCCAAAAAGACCCATTGTCGGAATGGCAGCGTGAGGGCTACGAAATGTTCGGAGCCATGATGAAGGGCATTGCCCAAGATTTTGTGCGCTACATCATGCACGTGCAGGTCGTGAGCGAAGACGAGCCGTCCGTCGTGGTGCGCGATGTACAAGAGACATCAAGTGACAATGTCAGCACTGATGGTTTCCTCGCAGCTGCCGCAGCCGAAGGGGTTGACCCTGCACTTCTTGCCGCTCAAGCGGAAGCCCAACAGTCTGCGGTGCAGCGCACCGTTCGAAAAGACGAGGACGACTGGTCCAACACGCCACGAAATGCTCCCTGCCCTTGTGGTTCGGGGCGAAAGTACAAGCAGTGCCACGGCGCTGCTTGAGGTTCCTCCATGCGTGATTTCACCACCGACATTCGCGACGTCTCGCAACGTCTCAAAGATGCGAGCGCATACCTGCGCATCGATGCTCTGCGTGTTCGCATTGCTGAACTTGAAGTTGAAATTTCAAAACCCGACTTGTGGGACGACCAAGAGCGCGCCAAGCAGGTCAACACCGAGTATTCAAACGTGAAGGGTGACATCGACGAGTACGAGTCGCTCGCGCGTGCCGTCGAGGATGTCGAAGTACTGCACGAGCTCGCTCGTGAAGAAGACGATGCATCCCAGGAACCCGACATTGAGGCTGGTCTTGAGGTGGTTTCACGGCGGCTCTCCGTGCTCGAGATGCGCAGCTTGTTCACGGGCGAGCACGATGAATCTGACGCGATTGTTCAAGTGAACGCCAAGGATGGCGGAGTCGACGCTCAAGACTGGACCGAGATCTTGTTGCGTATGTACTCAAGGTGGGCAGAACGTCGTGGGTTCACCATTGACGTCGACGACGTCAGCCAAGGAACTGAAGCTGGCATCTTGTCTGCTGAGTTCACCATCAAAGGTCGATACGCATATGGCTTGATGACATCCGAGCGTGGAACTCATCGCCTCGTGCGCATCAGTCCTTTCGACAACCAGGGGCGTCGTCAGACAAGTTTCGCGTTGGTGCAGGTGTGGCCGGTCATGGAAGCACCTGACGTCGACATCAACGAGTCTGATGTGCGCATGGAAGTGTTCCGTGCATCAGGTGCTGGTGGTCAGCACGTCAACAAGACATCGTCAGCGGTGCGCCTCATCCATGAGCCCACCGGCATCGTTGCGACATCGCAGGAAGAACGCAGCCAGTTGCAAAACCGTGAAAAAGCGATGGCGCGTCTGAAGGCCATGATTGCCGCAAAGATCGAAGAAGAACATCAAGCAGAACGCGACCGTATTGCTGGAAAGCCGGCACAGATCGGCTGGGGAAGTCAGATTCGCTCATATGTGTTGCAGCCGTACCAAATGGTCAAAGACCTGCGCACTGAAGTTGAATCAGGAAACGTCGCAGCGGTGCTTGACGGCGATCTTGATGAATTCATGGAGGGTTACCTCCGCTGGCGTCGCGCACAAACTTCATAAAGTCGCGTGATGGCGCCTAACCCCTCTGAAGTAAGGCCTTTTCGCCGACCGATATCGGTCCGTGGGCGCTGGTAGGTTGCTTCAAGCCACATGATTCGTCTTGAGAATGTCTCCAAGATGTACGGCACCGACACACTTGCCGTGCGTGATGCGTCCTTCGATATCGCGAAGGGCGAATTCGTGTTCCTCGTCGGCCCCTCGGGCTCTGGCAAGTCAACCTTGCTGCGTCTCATCAGCCGTCAGGAACGGCCAGAGCGTGGCTCCGTGTGGGTCGCAGGTCAGAACATCAACGAGCTTGCTGAGTCGCGCGTGCCGTACCTTCGCCGAACCCTGGGCAACGTGTTCCAGGACTACAAGTTGTTGCCCAACAAGACAGTCTTTGAAAACGTGGCGTTCGCCTTGGAGGTCATCGGTCAGCCAAAGCACATCATTCGCCAACAAGTACCACAGGTGATTGAACTTGTCGGTTTGGCTGGCAAGGAAGATCGATTTCCAGACCAGCTCTCTGGTGGAGAGCAGCAGCGTGTGTCAATTGCTCGCGCATTCGTCAATCGTCCGCTCATCTTGTTGGCCGATGAGCCGACCGGAAACCTCGACCCCACGACGGGGGAAGGCATCATGGCGTTGCTTGATGCAATCAATCGCACCGGCACGACGATCATCATGGCTACTCACGACCATCGTGTGGTGAATGCAATGCGGCGCCGGGTTATTCAGCTCGATCGCGGCGTGGTTGTGCGCGACCAAGAGCGCGGGGTGTACGAATGATCTCGCGCATCTCGTACGCACTTCGTGAAACTGCAGCCGGCTTCCGTCGCAACATGACGTTGACCGCAGCCGCTGTGCTCACCTCGGCGGTGTCGCTATTGCTGGTGGGAACGACTTTTCTCATTCAGCGCGCCTTCGACAACCTGTTGGTTCAGTGGCGTGGCGACGTTGGCATGATCGTGTTCGTGCGCCCCGACGCAAGTCAAGAGCAGATCGCGTTTATCGAACAGACTCTGAAGGCTCAGCCGAATGTGGTGAATGTCGACAAACTTCAGTATCTGGACAAGACGGCCAGTTACGAGGAAGCGAAGCGAGTGTTTGCCGGTGACCCCACCACGCTCAGTTTGTTGTCCGTTGAAAACATTCCGTCGCAGTTCAAAGTGGTTCCGAAAACTCCAGATCCGGCGCTAGTTCGCAGTCTCGCTGATCAGTACCGCACACTGCCTGGCGTGCAAGTGGTGTCTCTTGCAGAAGATGAGTTTGACGTCATCGCGACATTGTCGAATTTCGTGCGCGCCGTCACTATCGGAATGTCGCTCATTCTGTTGGCCGTGGCAGTTGTACTCATCTGGAACACCATCCGTACTGCCATGTTCGCGCGACGACGCGAGATAGAGGTGATGAAGCTCGTCGGTGCCACCGACTGGTTCATCCGTATTCCTTTCATGCTCGAAGGATTGCTGCAGGGCCTCATCGGCGCCGTGGTGTCATGCGGTGGGCTGTGGGCCCTGAACCAGGCATGGACTAACGGTGTCGCCGGCTTCAAGGCCGGAACGGGTGTCAGTTCGCTGGTCGTGCCGGGGTCGTATGTCAGTGGGGTCATGGTTGCACTACTGGTCATTGGCTCAATTGCTGGTGCCATCGGCTCTGGGGTTGCTGCAACCAAGTTCCTCGACGTGTAACTGTCGGTGATTCCGTTTGAGTGACGCCATGTTGTTCGACGTAGTCGGAGGCCAAGCTTTCTTCGACAAGGTGGTCGATGCTTTTTATGACGCGGTCGAACACGACCCAGTGCTGTTGCCGCTCTATCCGGAAGGCTCCGACACAGTCGGTGCTCGACATCGACTGGCCTTGTTTTTGTCTCAGTATTGGGG
>JBJTGC010000058.1:0-6903 GCA_046093725.1 Actinomycetota bacterium | reverse complement strand
ATTTTCGTGGCTCGTTCGTTGTCGAGAATGCCAAGGGCAGTTGCCGTTTCCCAGTGTGGAACACGTTGGTGAGCTCCGAAGGCTGCTGGCATGTTGACCGGCCCCTTGATGACAGGGTTGTCTGCATCGGAGGCACCATTCGGGGCATCGACGTGAGGAATGTTCGGTATGCGCAACATGACATCGCGCAACTGCGCCTGAAGACCATCGAAGTCGACCTGCAACTGGCGCTCGGTCTCGCCCAAGGCACGGCTCTCGTTCATCACCGCTTCGGCTTCGTCGTTCTTGCCGGCCTTGCGCAGCCCACCCACCTGCTTCGACAGGTCGTTCACACGAGCGCGAAGCGCATCGCGCTCGGCAGTGAGGTCACGCAACTTGGTGTCGAGTGCAACCGCAGCATCGATTTGAGCCAACACATCGGGCTTGCCACGACGGGCCTGTGCGGTACGCACGGCATCAAGATCAGTGCGTAGCAAACGGACATCAATCACGCCGTTGAGGCTAGCGGTGGACAGTGTTTCCTACCGTGTCTGTTTCGTAGTGTGAGAAGCGTGTCTGGTGTCGTCGTCGAAGATCTCGTCGTGTCCTATGGCGACCTGCGTGCTGTCGACCACGCAAGCTTCACTGCCGCCCATGGTGAAGTGACGGTCATCCTCGGCCCGAATGGTGCGGGAAAGACTTCAACTATCGAAGTGTGTGAAGGGTTTCGCACGGCCACGTCGGGGAACGTTTCCGTGAGTGGTCTTCACCCTCTGCGAGATCATGCGGCGCTCACTCGAAAAATGGGCGTCATGTTGCAAGGTGGCGGGGTCTACCCCAGCTCACGCGTGGGAGAAGTCGTCAGTCTGTATGTCGACTTGTACGACAAAGGTGCATCTGCAGGCGAACTTATTGACCGCGTGGGTCTTGGCCACCGACGCGACCACACGTGGAAGCGGCTGTCAGGTGGCGAGCAGCAGCGCTTGTCACTTGCGCTGGCACTTGCGGCAGTCCCCGAGGTGGCGTTCTTGGATGAACCGACAGCCGGTGTGGACGTGTCAGGACGACAAGACATTCGGCGCATCGTCGCCGACCTCGCTGCAACAGGTTGTGCGGTGGTTCTCGCTACGCACGAACTAGATGAAGCCGAGCGACTCGCTGACCGCATCGTCATCTTTCATCAAGGTCGCGTGGTGGCCAACGGAACGCTTGCTGAACTGCGCGCAGGAAACGATGGCTTGCGTTTCACCAGCTCGCCCGAACTTGATGACACCGAGTTGGCCCGACACTTGAATGCTCAAGTGAATCGCGGACCAGAGGGCCAGTTCGTGGTTTCAGCAGACCCCACGCCGTCGCTTGTTGCGCGCCTCAGTCAGTGGTTGGCAGATCATTCACTTCCGCTCAATGACCTACGCACGTCTGAGACTCTCGAAGCGATCTTCCAGAGAATTGTCGATTCCACCGGAGACGGTCGATGAAGCAGTGGCGAGCCCAGATCATCGCTGAATTGCGTCTGCTGGCACGCAATGGTGAGCAACTGTTGCTCACCATGGGCATTCCGGTGTTGCTGTTGGTGTTCTTCTCCGTAGTCGACGTGTTGCCAACGGGCGAAGGTGACGCCATTGATTTTCTTCTTCCAGGTGTTCTTGCGATTGCACTCATGTCGACTGCCATGGTGAGCCTTGGCATTGCCACTGGCTTTGAACGCTCATACGGTGTGTTGAAGCGTCTCGGAGCCACACCGCTGGGTAGACCCCGCCTCATCGCAGCAAAGCTTGCCTGTGTTGTCGTCGTGCAAGTGGTTCAGTTCGTTTTGCTTGCAGTGATCGCCGCGGTGCTTGGTTGGTCTATGAGCGGGCTCAATGTCATCGCTCTTCTCAGTGGTTTCATTTTCGGAACGGCAAGCTTCGTAGGAATTGGGCTGTTCTTGGCTGGCACGCTGCGCGGAGAAATCAACCTCGCAGCACAAAACGGCTTGTACCTGTTGATGCTGTTGTTGAGCGGCATGATCATCGACGCAGATTCCATGCCGTCAGGGCTCAGCTCACTAGCAACGGCACTGCCATCGGGCGCGCTTGCAAGCATCATGCGCACCGCCACGGGTCATTCAACAAGTGGAATTGCAGCGCCGACCATGGTGCTCATCGCATGGTCGGCAATTGCTTTGGTGCTGGCCGGCCGCACTTTCAGTTGGTCGCCGACCGACTCAAAACGCTGAATCACACGTTCTTGCACATCACATCAACGTTGTGGTCATTCAATGTCGCCACTCGCACAAAGTTCCATCCGTATCGCGCGTACCACTCACGCTGATCGTGGGTGTACAAGTAAATGGTTGATGCACCGATCCGCTGTGCTTCATCTTCGACATGTGACAACAACGCATTGGCAACTCCCTTACGGCGAGCATTGGGGTGCACGTACATCGCAGCCAACCACGGCCCCGGCTCGGTAGCCCCAGGAAGTTCATCATCGGGAACAAGCGATACTGTTCCTACAAGCTCACCTTCGAGCCACGCGACGTACACAAACGGCGGTTCAGTGTCCGAGGCATCGGACTCGGCGAAGATCTGCAGATAGGTGTCAGGGGTATCGGCCGGAAACGACGCCTGCCATTCGGCGTGACTCCATTGGGCCACTCTCTCGCGAACTGTTGCATCCGATGGAATGCGCTCGCACAGAATCATTTCGGTTCGGGAGCGGCCTTCACTCGACTGAATGCTTCTTCGACGTCTTTGTACAAGAGCACGTCGTCGGTACCCACGATTTCTGCATCGGGTGGCGAGGAATTCGGCTTGTAGCTCTGGCGCTCATTGAAGCCACCCATGAACTTCTTGAAGAACAAGTAGATGATGACGAACCACATGAAGACCGATCCACCGAGCTTCATGATTCCACCTGCAGCCTGTTGATCTGACAAGACCGAAACACCCCACACTCGTACGGGAATGTCGTAGTGCTTGTACACGGCTCCCTCTGCAAAGGTCAACCAACCCGCCGGGACTGTCGGCACAAGTGACATGGCGAACATGTAAATCATCATGCCGCCCACCGACATGCGCAGTTCTTGAGCTGGTCCACAAATAGGTGTCCACATGAGCAGTGCGGACGTCACGACAAGAACATGAACGCTGTAGTGCAAAAGACCATTGCTGGCGCTCGCATTCACGATGCCTGGGATGTGCGTGATCATGACCACCAAGTTGAAGATCACACCAGCAATGGCAGGTCGGGAGAAAAACCGCACCACCGAATAGGTGCGACCGCTCCCTACCAGCAGACGGAACAACCATTCGGGAGTAGCCAACAGTGCGAGCGGTGGCACGAAATATGACAGTGACATGTGCTGGATCATGTGCACTGAATAGAGGTACTCCTCGGCGATGTCGTGCACTGGCCAATCTGTCGTGCCCCAAAGGAGCAACATCGCCGCGACGAAGTAAAACACTTGCCGGCGCGTGATGATATTGCCTTCAGGTGCGAGACGCGGTCCGATGACTCTGACGGCATAGGTGTACGCCGCAAAGAGGAACACGATGAGCACCCAGACCTCGATGTGCAGCTGAAAACGCCACGGGTCTTGACTCACCTGTTCGGCGGCCGCGCGAAACATGGCCTCTCTCCGGTCGAAAAGACTTACGAGAAGAACTGGAAGGTCGCGAGAGCCGCGAAGTAGCAGCCCAATGCGAGCACCAGACCTGCATAGAACATGAAGCTGAACAACTTGTTATCGAACTTCAAATGCATGAAGTACGACACGACGATGATGAACTTTGCCACCATCATGATCATCAGCGACGGCATGAAGAACGGCCCGAAGTCCACGTAGTACGTCGACACTTCAAGCGCAGTGATGACTGCAAGGATGACGGCCACTTTGATGTAGCCACCGTCGGTGAGACCGTGCTGCTCGTGTTCTGTGTGCTCTGCGTGTTCAGTTGCCGTTGCCATGTTCGTTCAGTGTCCTTCCGACGTCAGGCGGGGATGAGATAGACGAGGGTGAAAATGATGATCCAGACCACGTCGACGAAGTGCCAGTACAGACCGACAATTTCCACCGATTCGGCCTTGTCGCCCGTTACGCGATTCTTCTGGATGATGCTTCGCGTGACCAGCAGCATGATGACGCCAACTGTGACGTGCACACCGTGGAAACCAGTGAGTGTGTAGAAGCTCGAGCTGAAGAGGCTCGTAGTGAACCCGAGACCCTCGCGGTAGAACGCGGTGAACTCGTACACCTGACCACCGACGAATGTGGCTCCGAGCAATGCCGTGACGGTCAACCACAAGTTGGTTTGTTGATCATTGCGACGCTGTGCCGCACTGACTGCCAACACCATCGTGAGTGACGACATGAGCAACACGAAGCTGCTGACCGATGTGAACGGGATGTCGTAGATCTGGTTCGGGTGCGGGCCATTGGCCACGCGACCCCGATACAGCATGTAGGTGGAGATGAGTCCGCCGAACAGTAGACACTCTGAACCGAGGAACAACCACATCGCCAACTTGTTGTTCGACAAGCCGGTTGAAGTGACATGGGCGCCGTGGCCGGCGTCATGTGCTGCGTGCACTGCTGTGTCAGCCATGGCTCGCCAACTCCTTCGAAGTTCCACCTGCGGGCGGGTCGTAGTCGCTGTCTTCGGCAACCGATGGTTCCATCACCCAGCCAAACGATGACAACAGAACAATTGCAGCACCAAGAACCATGATCGGAACTCCGTACAGCACTCCAAGTCCGAGGACTCCGACGCCGATGGCAAGCACCAGTGGCCAGTACGAAGCCGACGGCAAGTGAATGTGGCTTTCGGCATTGGCTTCTTCGTTGCGAACGATTTCCTCACCTGTGGCGATGGCCTTCATGGTGTGGGTCGCTTCATCTTCCACGTACTTGCGGTGGAAGAACTCGTCCAGGTGATGCACCGTTGGAATGCGGTCGAAGTTGTGTTCCTTCGGCGGGCTCGTGGTGATCCACTCGAGTGTGCGTGCATCCCACGGATCAAGTGGTGCCTGCTTGCCCTTACGTGCTGTCTGCACAACGTTGATCAGGAAGAACAACACGCCGAGCGCGAGCACGAACGAACCAATCGACGAGATGAGGTTCCAGAAGCCCAGGTTGAAGAAACCTTCACCTGCGCGCGCTTCAGTCCACACATACATACGACGCGGCTGACCCTGCAAACCAAGAATGTGCATCGGCCCGAACGTCATGTTCATACCAATGAACATGAGCCAGAAGTTCCACGAACCAAGACGCTCGTTCAACATCTTGCCGAACATCTTTGGCCACCAGTAGTAGAAGCCGGAGAACAATCCGAACACCATGCCACCGAACAACACGTAATGGAAGTGGGCCACGATGTAGTAGGTGTCGGTCTGCTGAGTGTCTGACGGTGCGACCGAGTGAGTGACACCAGACAATCCACCAATGGTGAATAACACCACGAGACCGATGGCGAACTTCATGGCTGTGGTGAACCAAATTTTTCCGCCCCACATGGTGAGGGTCCAGTTGAAGATCTTCACACCGGTGGGAATGGCAATTGCCATGGTGGCAATTGAGAACACCGCCACAGACACCGGCCCAAGACCTGCAGCGAACATGTGGTGCGCCCACACGCCGAAGCCCACAAAGCCAATCGCCGCGCCGGAGAACACCACGAAGGGGTAACCAAAGAGCGGCTTGCGCGAGAACGTCGGCAACACCTCAGAGATGATTCCGAACGCCGGCAAAATGAGCACGTACACCTCAGGATGTCCGAAGATCCAGAACAAGTGCTGCCACAGAAGTGGGTCTGCACCTTGGGCCACATCAAAGAAGGTGGCACCAAAGGACCTCTGGAACATCAGCAGCACCAACGCCACTGTGATGACCGGAAGTGAGAACACCAAGAGGAACTGCACCACGAGAATCATCCAGGTGAACACTGGCAACTTCATCATGGTCATTCCAGGTGCACGCATGTTGAGCACCGTGACGATGAGGTTGATGGAACCAATGAGTGATCCGAGGCCAGCGATCTGAAGACCGAGGGTCCAGAAGTCGACACCATTGCTTGGCGAGAACACCGGACCAGAGTTCGGTGCGTACATGAACCAACCACCATCGGCAGCTCCGCCCAAGAACCACGCTGCGTTCAACACGAGTCCGCCGACCACCAAGAACCACAAACCAAGCGCGTTCATGCGTGGGAACGCCACGTCGCGCGCACCAATCTGTAGTGGCAAGAAGTAGTTGGCGAATGCAGCAGCCATGGGCATGGCGAAAAGGAACACCATGGTGGTTGCGTGCATTGTGAACATCTGGTTGTACAGATCGGCACTCAGCACCTTTCCGTCAGGAGCTGCGAGCTGCAACCGAATGAGTAGTGCCTCTACTCCACCAATGATGAAGAAGATCATGGCGAAAACGCCGTACATAATGCCGATCTTCTTGTGGTCGACGGTGAACAGCCACGACTTCCACCCAGTGGATTGCACCGGTCGACGTAGGTTGCCCAACGTCGTCGAAGGCGCGACCACACTTGGTGTGTTCGGCACTTCAAGTTCGGTTGAGGGTCTTTCGATGATCGCCATGTCAGTGTTCTCCGATCACTTCAGTGTCAAGAGGTAGGCCACGAGTTTGTCGATGTCGCTCTCAGAGAGTGCGAGGTACGGCATTCCGCGGTACTTGCCGTCGGTCGGCTCGAGCTTGGTCGGGTCTGCATACATTGGCTTCATCGCAGGTGCGTTGCGCAACCAACGGCGCAGATCAACTTCATTGAGACAGTCGGCGCTGACACCTTCGAGGTATTTCGCGCCGAACTCTTCAGACTTTGCGTCCCACACATTGCCGCGGCACTCCTTCTTCAGAAGATCCCAGGTGGCGCCAGCAAAGGTGTTGCGTGACATCAACTTGCTCAAGTTTGGCGCTGCACCCGAGAC
>JBJTGC010000057.1:0-5816 GCA_046093725.1 Actinomycetota bacterium | reverse complement strand
GGCGAGTACGACGCATGAGCGTGTCGATCGAGTCCACGATGAGGTCTTGTTTCGATGTGTAGACGTTGTAGATGCTGCCGGTTGTGAGACCGGACCTTCGTGCGATGCGAGCAACCGTGGTTCGGTCATATCCGATCTTCGCGATGATGTCAGCAGTCGTCATGATGAGGGCATCTCGAACAGCGTTGCCGGTGTCTGCAGCAATCGACGAGTACGGATACGCATCTGTTGATTTTGAGGAAGCAACGGTCCCTGAAATTCCGCGGGCGAGTGTCGGAATGGCGAGCGGCCACTGTTCGAACTCGTCATCCACGAATCGGTGCATAATCGTTCCAAGGATGAGTGCAAGTGTGACTGCACTCTTGGCAATGTCAACTGGAGTTGCACTCTCGTGAATGCCGTACGACTCGAGCCATGTGGTGACCTCTGGAATCAGGATTTCTGCAAGCGCATCGTTTCGCTGCGCTGCAACCAGGCTCTCTACACCCAGTGCCACACACGGATCATTGCGAGTGTCGAGGGAGAGATGATCGAGCAGTGTCGTGCTGTTGTTCAGGTCTTGGCACTCGCATATCGCCTGGTCGAGGAAGCCCTTCAACTTTGGGGCGATTTCGTCGGTTACAAGATGCACCAAAAGATCTTCATTGTCCTCAAAACGACCGTACAGCGCACCTGTAGTGAGTTGAGCTTTCTTGGCAACCTCGCTGAGTGCGAGCCCGTCAAGCCCGTTCTTGTTCGCAACCGAAATGGCTGCACGGGTGATTCGACCATCGTTCTCAATCGATCTTTGTGAACGTGCGCGCGTAATCACCGGACGTTCAACAGAGGGAGCACGCACGATTCTCTCGACCACGCCATGACGCTACTTGGCTGGGGAAAGATCTCGAAAGCCCCAAGAATCGGCCATTTCGTGGCTGCGGTGACATTGCACTGAAATCACGCCAGACTGGGTGAGGAAGGTTTTTCATGTTCAGATGCAATCTCCCAAAAAAGCCAATGTCACGAGTCGTAAGCGTGGCCGCGATGTCGGTTCTCGTCACATCGTTGGGTTCTGTTCGCGTCGAGGCTGCATCGCGTCCGTCGATTCTTCCCGTTGACGCTGGAGTTGCCGTTTCGATTCCTCGCGGGCCTTCACCAACAGTCGCACGAGCAGTTGCCATTGCCCGAACGCATTCCACGTTGACTGTCGCGTTACAGGCTCCTGTCACAGCAAAGAGAGATTCGCGGATCGCTCGTTATTCAATACGGGTGAAGAACCTTCGAACCGGCAATGTTCAACGTCGCGTTCTTGCAGCTTCGCCAAGCAAGGTGGTGTCACCCACATTTGTCGTGGCATCGTCAAGTCGCTACTCAGTGAGTATCGGGGCCGTGCGTGCGACAGGCAAAGTCTCGACATGGACAAGTCCGGTAGTTGCAACGGCGGCGAAACCAAAGATGCCGACCACAACCATGCCAAAGGCGCTTCCCAAGGCTGCACCCAAGAAAGTCGCAACAACGACGACATTGCTTCCAAAGTACGACCCCGTCTCGGTCACAGCGCAAGAAGCGGTGTGGTACCCGAATATGATCCCAGATAGGTCAACACCGTCATGGAACGTGCCAATCGGCAGTTACGTGCGGGGCCGTGACGTGTATCCCATGGACGTCACGATGCCGATAGCAAAGCGTGTGGCGTGCAATCAGGCGAAAACTGCGCCACAGGGGATCATTATCTTGTCGTTTGGTCGGCAGGTTAAGACCGGAGCATCTGGTTTCGGCATGGTTATTCCGTACGCAGACATGGCGAAAGTTGCCGCGACTTGGGCAAGTGGTTTGGCAGAGTGCGGTTCTGGAAAGTGGGAAGTCTCACTTGGCACATCCAACTCAGGTGCTGTCACCGAATACAACGGGTACACCGGTGGCCAAGCTTGGGCGGCACTTGTTGCGGAGGCGCGAAAAATATCGGATCCTCGTGTAGCCATCTCAGGTGCTGTTGACCTTGAACCTGGATGGGGGCCACCCGGGCAGGCGAGAGCATGGGTGGACGGATATGTGGCATCGACATCGACACGGCTGTGGAACTTCGGATCAGCAGATGCATGTCCGCAAACCGTGAGCTCGAAGTTGACATGCGGCAATGGCTGGACGCTTGACGACGTGTTGTGGGTTTCCTCGCATGCAGGCCCGCAAGTGTTGGCGATGCCTCAAATACACACATTGAGTGGCTCGCAGGCCCGTCAATGGGCCGTCCTCGCGGCGCGGGCGGTGACGCTTGGAAAGCCTCTGCGGTTGGCATCGTTCACAGTGCAAACAGCGGCATGCGCGCAGCGAGCCGCCGGATGCGGTTCAACCGGACTCGCAGCGTGGGATGGCTGGTTCCAGTTACGTAGTGCACTCGATGCGATTCCCTCCACAGTGGGAACACCCATCGGGGCTCCGATGGACATTCGCTGGGGATGGGGAGGACCGCTCTTCGTACCTCCACCGACGACGACTACAACGACCACCACAACGACGACTACAACCACCACCACAACGACGACAACAACTGTGCCCACGACGACTTCGAGTTCGACATCAACGTCGTCAACCAGTTCGACGTCAACAAGTTCGACTACATCATCACCGAGTACATCATCTACAAGCACGTCAACATCAACCACGTCGACTTCCACTTCTACAACCACCACAACGCCGTAACGGCGCGTCTAGGGTGACACCGTGGTGCGTTCACGTCGCAATGCTCGACGACTAGTTCACATTTGTCTTCTCTTGTCATGTCTTGTGACAGTGACGCCAAGTACGGCGGCACAAGCCACAACACCTGCCATCAAGTTGAAGCTCGTACGCAAGGTAGGCGAGGGAATATCTCCTAAATCAGTTGTGGCATCGCCACAGGGAGTAGTCATCGCGCAGAACATGATGTACACCCACGGAGTCACCGCATATGACTCCGAGGGAAGTCTTCTCACACGAATCTCCGATGCGGTACCCATGAGCATGTTGGGTCTCAAGAGAAGCGGAGGGGCAACAGGCTCTCCTGTAGAGGCGGCATTCAGCCCTGATGGTTCATTTGCGTATGTATCGAATTACCAAATGTACGGATCAGGGTTCAACAAGCCCGGCTTTGACAAGTGCATTGCCGCAGACGGATACGACGCGAGCTATGTGTACAAGATCGACATGGCAAAACTTCGAGTCGTTGCGGCCGTTCGAGTCGGCGCTGTACCGAAATTTCTCGCTGTATCGCCCGACGGGAAAACACTTCTCGTGTCGAATTGGTGTTCATCCACGGTGAGCGTGGTTGATCTTGCAACTTTCACGGAACAGCGCCAAGTGCTTGTCGGTCGGTATCCGAGGGGTATTGCAATCTCCAATGATTCAACTGTCGCCTACATCGCCGTCATGGGTGGGGGACGAATTGCCCGAGTCGACATGACCAAATGGAAAGTCAAGCAATGGCGTTCGCCCAACTCGACGCCGCGCCACATTCTGCTCAGTCCCGATGGTTCAAAACTGTACGTGTCGCACAACATCGCGTCGGTGGTGGCTGAAGTAAACGCATCGAATGGACGGGTGCTTCGTCGAGTAACGACAGGAAATGCACCGCGAACGATGGCAATGAGCCCAGATGGGGCCGCGCTGTATGTGGTGAACTACGACTCAAATACGGTGTCTGTGGTGGATGCAATGTCAATGAAGGTTGTGCAGACTGTCAGTACCCCGACACACCCCATTGGGGTCACTTTTGAGCCGACCAAGAACCGAGTGTGGGTGGCTTCCTATCATGGGACATTGTTGTTGTACGACCGAGCGTGAGCTCGGCCGTGAACCAGTCACACCGCTGAGGAGCGCACATGGGATTTCCGACAGACCTTGAGATAGCCCAAGCTGCGCAGTTGGTGCCGCTCGGTGACATTGCCGGGCAGTTGGGGCTACATGACAATGAAGTTGAGCCTTACGGACGACACGTTGCGAAGGTCGAGTTGTCTGCAATCTCCCGACTCGATGCAGAGCCACGCGCAAAATATGTCGTCGTCACGGCTATAACGCCGACCCCACTTGGTGAAGGGAAAACAACGACTGCTGTCGGGCTGGGCCAAGCAATGAAACACATCGGCAAGCGCGGTGTACTCAGTTTGCGACAGCCATCGATGGGTCCAACTTTTGGTATCAAGGGTGGTGCAGCTGGCGGTGGGTACAGCCAAGTTGTGCCGATGGAGTTGCTCAACCTTCACTTGACAGGTGACTTCCACGCGGTGACCGCAGCGCACAACATGCTCGCGGCAATGCTTGATAATCATCTTCACCAAGGAAACAAACTCGGACTCTCATTGAAGAACATCACGTGGAAGCGCGTGCTCGATGTGAACGACCGATCGTTGCGAAACATCGTGATTGGCATGGGAGGCAAAGACGACGGAGTTGTGCGACAGACGGGGTTCGACATCACGGCCGCGTCTGAAGTCATGGCCATCTTGGCGCTGTCGACTTCTCTCGATGACATGCGTGCCCGTCTTGGTCGAATCGTCGTTGGCTACACCGAAGACGATCGTGCCGTGACGGCAGATGACCTTGATGCGGGTGGGGCCATGGCCGTGATCATGCGTGATGCACTGAAGCCCAATCTCATGCAGACACTCGAGAACACCCCGGTTCTCATCCACGCAGGTCCGTTCGGAAACATCGCGCACGGAAACTCGTCGATCATCGCCGACCTGATCGGTATCCGTGCCGCCGACTACCTCATCACCGAGGCGGGGTTCGGTGCAGACATGGGTGCAGAGCGATTCTTCAACATCAAGTGTCGGGCGTCAGGGTTACGGCCTGATGCAGCCGTGTTGGTTGCCACCGTGCGGGCATTGAAAGCGCACTCTGGTCGCTACCGCATCGTGGCTGGAAAGCCATTGCCGCCAGAACTGCTCGAAGAGAATCCGGACGAGGTTCGTGATGGCGCAGCAAATCTCATTCAGCAAATCGAAAACGTCAAGGTTCATGGTGTTTCGCCTGTCGTGGCAATCAACGCGTTCCCTACCGATCATGAGAGCGAACATCGGGTCATCGCTGAGATCGCAGCTTCGCTCGGTGCGCGGGTTGCGGTCTGCACACATTTCTCCGATGGAGGACAAGGAGCCGTTGACTTGGCTCGAGCAGTGGTCGAGGCATGCGAAGAGCCAAGTGATTTTCGATTCTTGTATTCAGATGACGCGTCGCTGAGAAGCAAGATCGAAACCGTAGGCACGACTATCTACGGCGCTGGCAAAGTTGAGTACTCGGCTGAGGCCTCGCGACAGATTGATTTGTATGAGGCCAATGGCTTCGGATCATTGCCTGTGTGTATCGCAAAGACCCATTTGTCGATAAGCACGGATCCCAAATTGCGCGGAGCACCGAAGGGTCACACCATCACGGTGCGCGAAGTCCGAGCGTCGGTTGGTGCTGGGTTCGTGTATCCGATCTGCGGTGACATGCGAACGATGCCAGGCCTCGGTGCGAGTCCGGCAGCCAGTCGCATCGACCTCACCGATGATGGTCGGATTGTCGGCTTGTCCTGATTGCTCCACCGCGAGGTTGCGACAAAGCGCGAGTCACTTGCCGTGTAGTTGAGCGACACCGTGTGCAAAAGAGTCGACGTCGTCTCCACCAACGATGATGTAGCTACATCCCCAACCCACACGTTGTGCAAGAAGTTGTTCGACAATTGCACTCGGAGGTCCGATTGCACCGAATGGCGTGGAGTCGACCATCTCTCGCGGAGCCTTGAAGAACCCGGCGAGTGCATCGACGGCAGCTGCGCCCAGATTGATAATCCCTCGATCACCATCGAAGGCCTCATG